>JANOTM010000083.1:0-3521 GCA_031416355.1 Gammaproteobacteria bacterium | reverse complement strand
GTCTGAGTATTGCCTCATATAAGGCAATGCGAGTTGCGGCCGCTCTCGCGCATCCCTGCGCTCCGCGGCATTTGTACTTCCTGTACATCACAGCGCCCCGGTGGGGCGAGAAGCGCAGGGGACCGGGCGTGTTTTTCGCCCGGCGAGAGATAGGAGGCCCTTCTTTGGGTACTTTCTTGTGGCGAAAATAAATTACCCCGTCCGCGATGCACAGGGATGTGCGAGTGCCGCGGGAGGCACGACGCCGGAAGCGGCCGATGCACAGGGATGTGCGAGTGCCGCGGGAGGCACGACGCCAGGGATGGAGGAGGTAGGGCCGCGCCGGGAGCAGCGGCCGAGGATGCCGGAAGCGGCCGGGGCGGGACCCGCTAGTAGGTTTTAAGGCCGCGCGCTAGCGCGCTCGACCAAGCGAAACCAGTCAATGAGCCACATCCCAATTATGCCCCACCCCTATATCCACAACCAAGGGAACAGAAAGCTGCGCCACCCCAGTCATGCACTGCCGTATATGCTCCTTAGCGGCATCCACCCCCGCCGCCTGAACCTCGAATACCAGTTCGTCATGCACTTGCATGATCATTTTCACGTCGTCCCCGGACGTGCGTATCCAAGCATCCACCGCCAGCATGGCAAGTTTAATTAAATCCGCCGCGGTGCCCTGCATGGGTGCGTTAATAGCCGTGCGCTCGGCATACTGGCGGCGCTGCTGATTGCTGGCATTGATTTCGGGCAAATACAGCCGCCGCCCGAATACCGTTTCCACGTATCCAAGGGTATGCGCCTGGGCGCGGGTACGGTCCATGAATTCCTTTACGCCCGGATAGCGCGCGAAATATAGCGCGATGTATTCCTGCGCGGCGCTACGGTCTATCTTAAGTTGCTGCGCCAGGCCAAAGGCCGACATGCCGTAGATCAGTCCGAAATTAATGGCCTTGGCGTTGCGCCGCATGTCGTCGCTGACCTGGTCGGGCGCGACGCCAAACACCTCGGCGGCGGTGGCACGGTGCACGTCGTGGCCCTGGGCAAAGGCGCGTAGCAGGCCCGCGTCCTGGGACAGGTGCGCCATGATGCGCAGCTCGATCTGGGAATAATCCGCCGACACCATAACGTAGCCGGCCTCGGGCACAAATGCCTGGCGTATACGCCGGCCCTCTTGGGTGCGTATGGGAATGTTCTGCAAATTGGGGTCGGAGGAGGACAGGCGTCCGGTGGCCGCCACCGCCTGATGGTAGGACGTGTGTACGCGCCCACTGCGCGCATTGATCATCTCCGGCAATTTGTCAGCATACGTAGACTTGAGCTTGGCGATGCCGCGATGCTCCAGGATCACCCGCGGCAGGGGATAGTCCAGCGCCAATTCCTGCAATACCTCTTCGCCCGTGGACGGCTGCCCCTGGGGGGTTTTTTTCAGCACCGGTAGTTGGAGCTTGCCGAACAGGATTTCCTGTATCTGCATGGGCGACGCCAGGTTGAACGGCTGTCCCGCCAGGTCATGCGCCTGCTGTTCCAGCTCCAGCATACGCAGCCCGAGTTCGCTGCTCTGGCGGCGCAACATGGCGGCGTCGATTTTCACGCCGTTGAGCTCGATGCGCGACAATACCGGCACCAGGGGCATTTCGATGTCGCGCAACAGCTTTTCCAGCATCGGCACCTGCCGCAGCCGCGGCCACAAGTGCTGGTGCAGTTGCAGGGTGATGTCCGCGTCTTCCGCGGCGTAGATGCTGGCCTGCTCCACCGGCACCTCGCTGAAGTTGATTTGGTTCTTGCCCTTGCCGGCGACTTCTTCGTATTTGATGGTGGTGTGGCCCAGGTATTTTAGTGCCAGGCTGTCCATGTCGTGGCGTGCGGCGATGCTATCCAGCACATAGGATTCGAGCATAGTGTCGAACTCGATACCCGCCAGGTGGATGCCATGGTTGACCAGCACACTCATATCATATTTGAGATTCTGTCCCACCTTCTTGTGCGCCGGGTCTTGCAGCAGCGGCTTGAGTCGGGCAAGCACGGTGTCGCGGTCCAGCTGCGGCGGCGCGCCGGGGTATTCATGCTTGAGGGGGACATAGGCGCCCTCACCGACCACGTCGGTGAACGACACGCCCACGATCTGGGCATTCATGACATTGAGATCCGTGGTTTCGGTATCGAAGGCGAACAAGGGCGCGAGTTCCAGGCGCGCGATCCAGGTTTCCAGTTCGGCCATGTCGGTAATCGTGACATAGCGGCGGGCGGCGGGCGCTTGGCCTGGCGCCGCGGGAGGCGGTGGGTCATTGCCTAACTCCGCCAACCAGCTTTTGAATTCCATGGTGCGATACAAGGCGCGCAAGAGTGGGGCATCTGCGGGCTGGCGGCCCAAGTCTTGGCATTGTAGTGGCAATGTCACGTCGCACTTAATAGTCGCCAACTGGCGTGATAAGGGCAGAATATGCAGAGACGCGCGCAGGTTCTCGCCGACCTTGCCACCGATGTCGCCGGCGTGCGCCACGATGGCATCCAGCGAGCCATGTTCTTGCAGCCACTTTACCGCGGTCTTGGGGCCGACCTTGGGTACACCGGGAATATTGTCCGAGGTATCGCCGATGAGGGCCAGGTATTCGACAATGCGCTCCGGCGGTATACCGAACTTGTCTATCACTCCCTGGCGGTCGTAGCGCGCATCTTTCATGGTGTCGATTAGGGTGACGTGGTCGTTGACCAGCTGCGCCATGTCCTTGTCGCCGGTGGAGATAACGGTAACCAAGCCGGCGGCAGTGGCCTGGGTGGCCAGGGTGCCGATCACGTCATCCGCCTCCACCCCCGGAACCATAAGTAAGGGCAGGCCCATGGCCGCAACGATCTTGTGCAGGCTGGCTATTTGGCAGCTTAGTTCATCCGGCATGGACGGCCGATTGGCTTTGTAGTCCGTATACAAATCGTCGCGAAAGGTCTTACCCGGGGCATCGAACACCACCGCCACGTATTCCGGATCGTAATCCTTCAATAGTTTGCGCAGCATATTCGCCACGCCGTATACCGCGCCGGTGGGCTCACCGCGCGAATTGGTCAGATTGGGCATGGCATGAAACGCCCGATAGAGATAGGATGAGCCATCCACCAACACCAGGGGCTTAAGACTACTCATGCTGGGCGTATCTCCGACTTTGGGTGTACCCATGCAGGGCAACGCATAATTATGGAAGACAAAATACCTACTCCGAATAAATCCATCGCCGCGTTCGCCACGTCCTCGAAAATTCTGTCGCGGGAATCGTGGAAAATTTTCCAGATCATGGCGGAGTTCGTCGAGGGCTTTGAGCGCCTGGCGCGCATCGCCCCGTCCGTCAGCATCTTCGGTTCCGCGCGCACTCCTCCGGACCACCCCTATTATGCCCTGGCGGAGCAAGTGGCGCGCCTATTATCCGACGCCGGGTTCTCGGTGGTGAGCGGCGGCGGTCCGGGCATCATGGAGGCGGTGAACAAGGGCGCCTACGCTGGCAAATCGCCGAGCATAGGGCTTAATATTAACCTGCCACACGAGCAGTCCA
>JANOTM010000082.1:0-2699 GCA_031416355.1 Gammaproteobacteria bacterium | reverse complement strand
CGTAACTGTTTATGGAGCCGGTATCGTAAGTTTAAGTGTACCGAGAGTTTCTAATGTAGGGCGAGCATCGCCCACCAGCGTATGCCGGCCGCAGCACTGTGTGGTGGGCGATGCCCACCCTACGTCTGCTACTGCGACGGCTATGCGTCATTATTTAAGGCGTTATTTTTAGTTCTCACTGAGAGTGTCCAGCCATGGCCGTAGGATTATTGGCGTTGCCCGAGATGCATCCCGTGGCGGGTATACGCCTGGGCACCACCGCCGCGGGGATACGCAAGCACGGCCGGCGCGACCTCGTGGTGATCGAATGCGCGCCGGGTACGTCGGTGGCGGCGGTGTTCACGCAGAATCGATTCTGCGCCCCGCCGGTGCACGTGGCGCGCAATCACCTCTCTGCTAACAGCCCGCGCGCCTTGCTCATCAACACCGGCATGGCCAATGCCGGGACTGGTGCGCCGGGCGAGGAAGACGCCCGGGCCTGCTGCGCCGCCCTGGCCGCGGGGCTGCACGTGCAGACCGAACAAATTCTGCCTTTTTCCACCGGCGTGATCGGCGAGCGTTTACCCATGGATAAACTACTGGCCGGCCTGCCCGCCGCCATAGGCGCCCTAGCTGAATCGGGTTGGGCGGACGCCGCCCATGGCATCATGACCACCGACACCATGCCCAAGGGCAGCTCACGCCGCTTCCACCTAGGCAAGACTGCGATCACGATCACCGGCATCGCCAAGGGTGCGGGCATGATCTGCCCCAATATGGCCACCCTGTTGGCCTTCGTCGCGACCGATGCGGCGGTGTCCAAACCAGTGCTTGCGGCCTGCATCAGCGCGGCGGTACAAAAGACATTCAACCGCATTACCGTGGACGGCGATACCTCGACCAATGATTCCTGTGTCCTGCTGGCCACGGGGCGCGCCGGCAATACGCTTATTGCCGAGGCCAGCGGCCCGGATTACGAAATTTTGCTGGCGAATGTGAGGGAGGTTTTCTCCGAACTTGCCCAGGCCATCGTGCGCGATGCCGAAGGCGCGACCAAATTTATCACCATCACTGTCAGTCACGGGGAAAGCGAAGCCGACTGCCTGGAAGTAGCGCAGACCATCGCCCATTCGCCCCTGGTTAAAACCGCGTTTTTCGCCAGTGACCCCAACTGGGGCCGGATACTTGCCGCCATCGGGCGCGCGCGCATAGCGCGGCTGGACGTGGCGGCGGTAAACATCTATTTGAACGATGTAGGCATAGTAAAAAATGGCGCACGCGCCTCGGATTACACCGAGGCTCAAGGTCAGGCGGTGATGGCCCAGGCGGAGATACATCTACGGGTGGAGCTTGGGTCCGGCCGTGCGTCCACGCGTCTGTGGACCTGCGATCTCTCCTATGACTACGTGCGTATCAATGCCGAATACCGCAGCTGATCCCGACCAGGCAAACTTCCCCGTACACGTCGCGGTCGGTATCATCCTAGACCCTCAGGGCAAGATACTCATTACCCAGCGCTCCGCGGCCAGCCACCAGGGCGGGAAGTGGGAATTTCCCGGTGGCAAACTGCAGCCGCACGAGGAAATTTTGCATACCCTAGCGCGTGAGCTCAACGAGGAGCTGGGCATACACGTGCAAACCGCGCATCCCTTTCTGCGCATCCGTCATGCCTACGCGGACAAGACCGTGTTACTGGATGTATGGAAAGTAACGGCCTATCAAGGCGAGGTCCATGGACGTGAAGGTCAGCCGCTGCGTTGGGTTTCCTATTATGAGCTCGGCAATTATGATTTTCCCGCAGCCGACCTGCCGATCTTGGATGCCCTGTTGTTGCCCAATCTCTATGTGATTAGCGACGCCCACCGCCTGGGTGCAGCAACATTTCTTGCAAAGCTGGAGCGGGCGCTACGTGCGGGCGTGCGTCTGGTGCAGGTACGTGAGAAACACTTGGCCCCCGAGGCCTACCTGGATTTCGCCGGCCGCGTCATACATCTGGCACACGCCCACGGCGCCAAAGTCCTGCTGAACGCCGAACCCGACATGGTTGCGCAGACCGGCGCCGACGGTGTGCATTTGACCAGCCAAAGACTAATGGCCACTCACAGCCGGCCATTAGCGCGCGGATTACTGGTGGCGGCATCGTGCCATAGCGCGCAAGAACTCGCTTGGGCCGAACACATGCAAGCGGATTTCGCGGTGCTGTCGCCGGTGCTCAATACCCCGTCTCATGCGGGCGCCGTGGCTTTGGGATGGGCAAGATTCGGCGGATTGTTGCAGGCGGCGCATTTACCGGTCTATGCCTTAGGCGGCATGCGTGCCCATGACCTGGGAAGTGCTCTGGCCGTTGGCGCCCAGGGATTGGCCATGATAAGCGGAATATGGGAATCTGAAACACCAGAATCGGTGGTTGTGGGCTTTACTGGTCCGACCAGTAAATAAGTGTGTAGTAGTATTTCCCCTCTCCCTCTGGGAGGTGAGGCGGAAACAGGAAAAGGTCCAGTGGACCTTTTCCCCGCCGAACGGGCGCAGATGTTTTTCTGCGCCCGGGCGGGAAAGGGTGAGGGTGCTTTGGCTTGGCTGTGTCGCGCTAACGCGCGGGTGTTAAACCCTACTAACGGGTCCCGCCCCGGCCGCTCTCGCGCATCCCTGCGCTTCGCGGCACTCGCGCATCCCTGTGCATCGCCGGCGGGGCACTTTACTTGTCGCCACAAGAAAGTACC
>JANOTM010000081.1:0-4032 GCA_031416355.1 Gammaproteobacteria bacterium | reverse complement strand
CAGATCGAGAAACGCGCCAACGCCAACCCCCTGGCGCTGAAGCTGACCCAGGGCACGCGCGCGGCGGTGGCCGAGTTTGCCGCTTGGTTTCCGCACCAACTGGCCCTGCGCCGGCGCGTACTACGGCGCCTGGCCCGGGTTACGCGCCGCGATAACATCGACTTCGGTGGGCTGGCGCGGGTCTCGCACGTCACCGATGCGTCCGACTGGCGCGTGGAATATCCCCTGGTGGTGGTGAGCCCGGACTCCGAAGCCGAGATGGCGCTCGTGGTCGGCGCCTGCCGCGAGCTGGGTCTGGCCATTATCCCGCGCGGTGGTGGTACCGGCTATACCGGTGGCGCGGTGCCGCTCAGCGCTGACAGCGTGATTATTAATACCGAAAAACTCGATGCTCTAGGGGCGATAGAAATGCGGCGCCTGCCAGGGATGGATCGCGACGTAGCCACGGTGCGCGCCGAGGCCGGCGTGGTGACCCACAGCGTCTCGCAGCGCGCCGAGGCCGGTGGCTACGTGTTTGCCGTGGACCCCACGTCCCAAGATGCCTCGTGCATAGGCGGCAACATCGCCATGAACGCCGGCGGCAAAAAGGCGGTGCTGTGGGGCACGACCCTGGATAACCTGGTGTCGTGGCGCATGGTGACACCGGATGCGACCTGGCTGGAGGTGGAGCGACTCAACCACAACCTCGGCAAGATCCACGAGCAGCAGACCGCGAGCTTTCGCATTCATCGGTACCAGGCGGACGGCAAGACGCCGGCGGGCGCGCCGGAGATGCTCAACATTCCCGGCCACACCCTGCGCAAGCTCGGACTCGGCAAGGACGTGACCAACAAATTTCTCGGCGGCCTGCCGGGCATACAAAAAGAAGGCTGCGATGGTTTGATTACCTCGGCGGTGTTCGTGCTGCATCGCATGCCGAAATTCATACGCACCGTGTGTCTGGAATTCTTCGGCGCCGACCTGCGGCGCGCGGTGCCGGCCATTGTGGAGATCAAAGATTATCTCGACGCCCTAGATCGGGTACAGCTCGCGGGCATGGAGCATTTGGATGAACGCTACGTGCGCGCCGTTAAGTATTCCACCAAGGCGGCGCGCGCCGAGTTGCCTAAGATGGTGCTGCTGGTGGATATCGCCGGGGATGACGAAGACGCAGTGGCCGCGGCCGCGTCGGCGGTGGTGCGCCTGGCCAATGCGCGCAATGCCGAGGGCTTTGTCGCCGTGAGCCCGGAGGCGCGCCGCCGTTTCTGGCTGGACCGGGCGCGCACCGCCGCCATCGCCGCCCACACCAACGCCTTCAAGATCAACGAAGACGTGGTCATCCCGCTGGCGCGCCTGGCGGACTACAACGACGGCATCGAGCGCATCAACATCGAGCTCTCGACCCACAACAAACTACGCATGGTCGAGGCGGTGCAGGCCTATCTGGCCGGCCCCATGCCGGAACTGCGCAAGGTGGTTGCGGGGCAGGCACCGGAACGCGAACATAGCAGCGAAAACCAACTCATCCTCGATGCCAAGATAGCGGCGGCGCGCGCCCACTTAAGCGGCCTCCATGGGCGCTGGACCGGTCTATTACAGCACATGGATGCGCCGGCCATGGAACATTCGGAACTCGTGGACCCAGACGTGCGCGCAAACATCGAGGCACGCGAAACCCTGTTCGGCCTGCTGCAGCGGCGCGCGTTGCGCATCTCTTACCGGCGCGACGTGGAACGCCGGCTCAAGGAAATTTTTACCGGCCAGGAAATGGAAGGCGTGCGCATCCAGCTCGACGCCATCCACGCACGCATCCGCTCCAGCCGCCTGTTCGTCGCCACCCACATGCATGCCGGCGACGGCAACGTGCATACCAATATTCCCGTCAACTCCAACGACTACGACATGATGCATACCGCCGAAGGCGTGGTGACGCGCATCATGCATCTGGCCGAGGCCCTGGGCGGCGTCATCTCCGGCGAACACGGCATAGGCATCACCAAGATGCGCTTCCTGCACGCCGACGTGGTAACGGCGTTCGCCGACTATAAACGCAAGGCCGACCCGCAGAATGTGTTCAACCCGGGCAAGCTCATGGCGGGCTCGGGTTTGCAAAACGCCTATACGCCGTCTCTGCGCCTGGTGGAACAAGAGGCGTTGATCCTGGAGGCCAGCGCCCTGGGCGAACTCAACCACATGGTCAAGGACTGCCTGCGCTGCGGCAAATGCAAACCGGTGTGCAACACCCACATCCCGCGCGCCAACATGCTGTATTCACCGCGCAACAAGATACTCGCCACCGGCCTTATCATCGAGGCGTTTCTATACGAAGAACAGACGCGGCGCGGCATTTCCATACGCCACTTCGATGAAATGAACGATGTCGCGGATCACTGCACCGTGTGCCACAAATGCTTAAGCCCGTGCCCGGTGGACATCGACTTCGGCGATGTGTCCATACGCATGCGCACGATACTCAAGGCCTATGGCAAGAAGCGCAGCAATATCGGCACCTGGACGTCCATGGCATTTCTCAATGCTACCGATCCCAGGACCATCAAACTCCTGCGCACCGTCTTGATCCAGTGGGGCTACGCCGGCCAGCGCCTGGGCTATCGTTTTGCCAAGGCACTGCGTCTCATACACCGACGCCAACGCCCCGCGTCCACCACCGGCACCACGCCGTTGCGCGCCCAGGTGATGCACTTCGTGCGCAAGCCCATGCCCACGGGCCTGCCGGCCCAGACCACCCGTGCCATGCTGGGCCTGGAAGATAGCAAAGTGGTGCCGATACTGCGCGACCCGGCCAAGGTCACGGAAGAATCCGACGCGGTATTTTATTTTCCCGGTTGCGGCTCGGAGCGGCTGTTCAGTCAGGTGGGCCTGGCGACCCTGGCCATGCTGTACGAGGTGGGTGCGCAGACCGTGCTGCCGCCGGGCTATTTGTGCTGCGGCTACCCGCAGACCTCCGGCGGCGAGGCGGAAAAAGGCAAGCAGATCTCGGTCAACAATCAGGTGTTGTTCCACCGTGTGGCCAACACGCTCAATTATCTAGACATCAAAACTGTGATCGTGTCCTGCGGCACCTGCATGGATCAGTTGCAGCAATACCAGTTCAATAAAATCTTTCCCGGTTGCCGGCTGTTGGATATACACGAGTACCTCATGGAGAAAGGCGTGAACCTCGCAGGCGTAGTCGGCGTGCAGTACCTGTATCACGATCCGTGCCATACGCCGATGAAAACGTATAATCCCATCAAGGTGGCGTCGACCCTCATGGGTCAAGATGTGCTGTTGTCGGACCGTTGCTGTGGCGAGGCCGGCACCCTGGCGGTTGCGCGCCCCGATATATCGACCCAGGTGCGCTTCCGCAAACAAGAAGAACTACACGCCGGCATCCGCCAACTCACCGGCCAAGACCAGGCCGAGCCGGGCAGTGTAAAAATCCTCACCTCGTGCCCCGCCTGCCAGCAAGGCCTGGCGCGCTACGCCGACGACACCGGCATAACAACCGATTACATCGTGGTCGAGCTTGCCAACAAGCTGCTGGGCGCCCAGTGGCAAAGCGGCTTCATCGCCAAGGCGCGCAGGGGTGGTATTGAGCAGGTGTTGCTTTAGGTTTTCTTCCAAAAAGAAAACGCATGCCGCCTGCGCCCTCATCCCCACCCTTCTCCCACAGGGAGAAGGGCTTAAAACCCCTCTCCTGGGGGACGACTGCATGGATGCAGGAGGTAGAGCAAAGCCGGGAGCATTTGCCGAGAAGGGTGGGCGACCGCCAAGCGAGTCCATGGATGGACGAGGTAGAGCGCTGTCGGGAACAGGCGCCGACGAGTCCATGGATGGACGAGGTAGAGCGCTGTCGGGAACAGGCGCCGAGATGGCGGGAGGACGAGCCACGCAGGAGCAGTTGCCGAGATGAGGGCTGGAGCATGAAGCAAGTTCCAATCATCCGATGTCTCCGTAGCTTGGTCCTATCCCTAGGAATGCTGTTTGCTGGACTCATAACCAGCGGCTGCCACAAACCTGAACCAGTACAACACCACGAAGCCCGCCCCC
>JANOTM010000080.1:0-19101 GCA_031416355.1 Gammaproteobacteria bacterium | reverse complement strand
CGCACGATAACGATGGTCAGTCCGGCGGGGCCGATGTTCTTTTGGGCGCCGGCGTAAATCAGCCCAAAGCGCCGTACGTCCAGCGGACGAGATAATATCGTGGACGACATGTCCGTCACCAGCGGCACGCCGCCGGTATCGGGGATGTCCTGAAACTCGACGCCACCGATGGTTTCGTTGGATACGTAATGCACATAGGCCGCATTAGGATCGAGCTTCCATTCCTGGCGCGGCGGGACGCTGTTGAAGCGCGTGGCTTCGGCGCTGGCGGCGACGTTCACGGTGCAGTATTTTTTGGCTTCGGCGATGGCCTTTTTCGACCAGTCTCCGGTATGGATGTAGTCGGCCTTGGTTTTGCCGCGTAGCAGGTTCATGGGCACCATGGCGAACTGCGCCGATCCGCCGCCTTGCAGGAACAACACCTTGTAATCGGCGGGGATGTGCATGAGTTCCCGCAGGTCGGCCTCGGCGCGCGCCGCGATGTCCATGAATTCCTTGCCGCGGTGGCTCATTTCCATCACCGACATGCCGGAGCCGTGCCAGTCTATCATCTCCGCGCGCGCTTGCTCCAATACCTCCAGGGGCAGCATCGCCGGTCCTGCGCTGAAATTAAATATCCTTGCCATGGCTTCTTACCTTGTGTGAGTGCGTCTGAAATTCTCTGTGCCGGGTGTAGTACGCCATAATAACGCCTGTATTATGTAGGCTGGGCGACCGCCATGGATGGCGGAAGTACTGGAAACGCAGGAGCAGTTTCCAGTGAATCGCCCACCGGCGCGTGCCGGCGGTTACCGCGTTTGGTGGGCAATGCCCACCCTACTCTACTACTGCGACGGCTATGCGACGCTATCTTTAAGACGTTATGTTTAGTTGGTAGGGTGGGCACCGCCCACCACATTGGCTGCGGCTAGCACACGCTGTGTGGGCGGTCGCCCACCCTACATGTCCATGTCTGTATCCTCGGTGCGATGCGCAACGTCGGTCTATTCACTAGTCGATACATCCGCGGCGTCATCGGATTCCGCCACTTTTTCCACGCCCGCCAGTTTCTCGTCGTCACCCATTTCGATTAGACGCACACCTTGAGTATTGCGTCCCACCACCGACACTTCCTTGGCGCGGGTACGAATGAGGGTGCCACCGTCGGTGATCAACATGACTTCGTCCTCGGTACCCACCAGGGATGCGGCGACCACTACCCCGTTGCGTTCCGTTACCTGTATGGAAATCACACCCTGTCCGCCGCGCTTGTGTTTGGGATAGTCGATCAGCGGGGTGCGCTTGCCGTAGCCATTGGCGGTGGCCGTGAGTACCGTGGTCTGTTCATCCGCCTGGCCGGCGATGATCACCGAGACCACCCATTGATCTTTTTGCAGTCCTATGCCACGCACACCGCGCGCCGCGCGGCCCATGGGGCGCACGTCTTGCTCGCTGAAGCGTATGACCTTGCCGGCGCTGGTAAACAACAGGATATCGCTGTGGCCGTCGGTGATGCCCACGCCCACCAGTTGGTTGGCGTCGGCCAGTTCCACGGCGATGATGCCGCTGGAGCGCGGGCGCGAAAACTCCGTGAGCCCGGTCTTCTTCACGGTGCCGTCGGAGGTGGCCATGAATACCGACTTGCCTTCTTCGAACACTTTAACTGGGAGTATGGCGTTGATGCGCTCGCCCGCGTCCAGCGGCAGCAGATTGACGATGGGCTTGCCGCGCGCGCCGCGTCCGGCCTGGGGAATCTCGTAGACCTTGAGCCAGTAGACCTTGCCGCGGTTGGAGAAGCACAGAATGGTGTCGTGGGTATTGGCGACGAATAACTTATCGACGAAATCTTCTTCTTTCATGGAGGTCGCCGACTTGCCGCGGCCGCCGCGGCGTTGGGCGCGGTAGTCGCTCACCGGCTGGGCCTTGGCGTAACCCGCGTGCGACAGCGTTACCACCACGTCTTCCACGGTGATGAGGTCTTCGAGCTTCAGGTCCACGCGGCTGGCGCGTATCTCGGTGCGACGGGCGTCGCCGTACTGGTCGCGCAGCAGCACGAGTTCGTCGCGGATAATCCGCATTAGGCGTTCGTGGCTTTGCAGTATTTCCAGGAGGTCGGTGATCTTTTCCAGTATCTCTTTGTACTCGGCGCGGATCTTGTTTTGTTCTAGACCGGTAAGGCGATGCAGGCGCAGGTCCAAAATGGCCTGGGCCTGGACCTGGGACAGCCGGTAGCCGTCCTTGCTCATGCCGTATAGGGCGTCGAGTTTTTCCGGACGCGAAATCGCGGCATCGGCGCGCGCCAACATGTCGCCAACGATCTTTGCCGGCCAGATGCGCTGCATAAGACCATTACGCGCGGTTTCCGGATCGGGCGCGGCCTTGATGAGCGCGATTACCGGATCGATGTTTTCCAGCGCCACCGCCAGGCCTTCCAGGATATGGGCGCGCTCGCGCGATTTGCGCAGGTCGAACAGGGTGCGTCGTGTCACCACTTCGCGCCGGTGGCGTACGAACGCCTCGATGATCTGCTTGAGATTCATCAGCTTCGGCTGGCCGCCTTCGAGCGCCACCATATTGATGCCGAATACGCTTTGCATGGCGGTGTGCTGGTAGAGATTGTTCAGCAACACGTCGGCCACTTCACCGCGCTTGAGTTCGATCACCATGCGCATGCCGGATTTGTCCGACTCGTCGCGCAGGTTGCTAATGCCCTCGATCTTGCCATCTTTCACGAGCTCGGCGATCTTCTCCAACAGGCGCGCCTTGTTCACCTGGTATGGCAGTTCCGTCACGATGATGGCCTGACGGCCGTTGCGTTTTTCGTCGGTCTCGATTTCCACGCGCGCGCGCACGTACAGTTTGCCGCGCCCGGTAAGATAGGCCTCGCGGATACCGGTGTTGCCGTTGATGATGGCGGCGGTGGGGAAATCCGGACCCGGCACGTGCTGCATGAGATCGACGATGCTGATGTCCTCATTGTCGATGTACGCCAGGCACGCGTTCACGATCTCGGTGAGATTGTGCGGCGGAATGTTGGTGGCCATGCCCACGGCAATGCCGGACGAGCCATTGACCAGCAAGTTGGGTAACTTGGCCGGCAGCACCATGGGCTCGTGCTCGGAGCCGTCATAGTTGGGCTGGAAGTCGACGGTCTCCTTGTCGAGATCCGCCAACAGCTCGTGGGCGATGCGCGACATGCGGATTTCGGTGTAACGCATGGCCGCCGGTGCGTCGCCGTCTATGGAGCCAAAATTGCCCTGGCCATCGACCAGCGGGTAGCGCAGGCTGAAACTTTGGGCCATGCGTACAATGGTATCGTAGATCGCCGAGTCGCCGTGCGGGTGGTACTTACCCATCACCTCGCCGACGATGCGCGCCGATTTCTTATAGGGTTTATTCCAGTCGTTGCCGCTCTCGTGCATAGAATACAGCGCGCGCCGGTGCACCGGCTTCAGCCCATCGCGCACATCTGGCAGTGCGCGTCCGACAATCACGCTCATGGCGTAGTCCAAATAGGACTGGCGCATTTCCTGCTCAAGATTGACGGGTATGGTTTCTTTGGCGAATGGTTCCATGGGGCGGTCTATGGGTGCTCGAGGCGGTACCTAGCGGGCCAGATTTTTCTGGATAACATGTTGAAATAAAATTGTTTTTTACCCTGCTGGCGTTACTGGGAGGGTTTTTTACACCGCTTCCGCAGAAACAACGATGTTAGCACGGAAACGGTGTGCGCTGCATCCGTCTGGCATACAAAATATGGAGGTTCTTACTCTCCCATCATGGCGCGCATCTTGGCCGCATCCGGCGCCAACACCACTCCTTTTTCGGTAACGATGGCGTCGATGAGGACGGCAGGCGTGATATCGAAGGCCGGGTTCCAGGCCAAGGCCCCCTGAGGGGCGATGCGGTGTCCTGCATATTGCAGAATTTCATCGACAGATCGGTTTTCGATGGGAATGTCAGCGCCGCTCAAGGTATGGAGATCCACGGTACTGGTGGGGGCGACCACCATAAACTTGACCCCGTGGTAGCGCGCCGCCACGGCGGTGGAATAGGTGCCGATCTTGTTGGCCACGTCGCCGTTGGCGGCGATGCGATCCGCACCCACGATGACCCACTGCACTTGACCGCGCTGCATCAGATAGGCCGCGGCGCCATCGGCCAGGAGCGTGACCGGTATGCCCTCCTGCACCAACTCCCAAGCAGTCAAGCGCGCGCCCTGCAACCACGGCCGGGTTTCATCGGCAAACACCTGGGTGATGCAACCGGCTGCGACGCCGGCGCGTATCACACCCAAGGCAGTACCGTATCCGCCGGTGGCAAGAGCACCGGTATTGCAATGGGTCAATACACCGCTACCGGCGGCGATCAATTGGGCGCCCAGTTGGCCCATGCGATGATTGGCAGCGATATCTTCCGAATGTATACGCTGCGCCTCGGCCAGCAAGCGCGGTACCGGATCGCCCGTGGGCAATTGCTTTGCTAGGGCACCCATTCTTTCTACTGCCCAACGCAGGTTCACCGCCGTAGGGCGCGCAGCGGCCAGGTGTTCTAGGTCGGTCGGCAAGCCCTCGCGCCACTCTGCTCCCTGGGCTCCATGGCGATCGCGCGCCGCCAACACCACACCGTAAGCCGCGGCGATGCCTATGGCCGGGGCGCCCCGTACCACCATATTCCGTATGGCATCGGCTACCGCCATCAGAGTATCCAAATAGAGATACTCTGCGTGCAGCGGTAGGCGCCGTTGATCCATGAGCTTTAACCGGCCATTTTCCCATTCCACTGCGCGTATGCGGTCGTAGGGTATGGAATCTGACTGGGGATGGGGAGTGGCCATGGTGTACTCGCTGGGTGTAAAGCCGGAAAATACCACAGACGCGGGTGGCCCGACAGGATCAGTCTTGCTAGATCAATTTAAATCACTGTGATTAACTTTGGGGCACCTCTAAAAATCGTCATTCCCGCGAAAGCGGGAATCTATAGCCCATTGAACATGCTGGATTCCCGCTTTCGCGGGAATGACGAAATCACAATTTATAAAGGAATATCCTATATGAGCACCAAGGTACTTACCGCCCATGTGCCGCTGTCTCTGGCAGAAAAGGTCGATGAAATCGCGGCTCGACTGGAGCGCTCGCGCGGCTGGATCATGAAACAGGCCTTGGCCGCTTGGGTCGACTAGGAAGAAGAACGTCGACGCCTGACGTTGGAAGCCTTGGCGGACGTTGATGCCGGGCGCGTCATCGACCCCCAGGCGGTGCAGGCATGGGCGGACAGCCTCGGCACCGATCACCCACTGCCCGCGCCGCACGGATGAAGTTGGCATGGGCCAATAAAACCCTATCCGATCTCGCGCGACTCTACGAATTCTTGGTGACAATCAATCCGCAGGCCGCCGCGCGCACCGTGCAATCCTTGATCGCCGCTCCCGCCCGGCTGCTTGAAAATCCGCGCATAGGCGAAAAGCTCGATGAGTTCGCGCCACGCGAGGTGCGCCGTATTCTGGTAGGTCGTTATGAGATGCGGTATGAAATTCAGGAGTCCACCGCCTATGTGTTGCGTCTGTGGCATACACGCGAAGATCGATAACTCATTCTACGATTCCTACTCTCCTCTAGTAGCGCCTGCCATCCACGCTAATTTCAGCGCCTCCTCCAACCAGGCCAGGCGTTGCGCAGGGGTGGCGCGCAGGGCGTCATCGAGTTCAGCCTCTTTGACCTCATCCCATGTTACAGGGTAAAAACTTTTTTCCCTTGATGTCGGTTTAGCGTCCGCCACGTTGACGTTTCTCCTGGATGAGTCGTAATTTTTCGATGTCCTGCAGGTCCTGTGGTCTGCCCGCCAGTTGCTTTAATGCAATCAGGTCATCTATCGAACAAACATAGAGGTAAATTTCTGCGCCAGCCTTTTTGAACTCGACGGCCTTTGCCCTTCTCCTGAAAGCTGCTGTGCGGCGCTGTAGCAGGCATGTGGGGCCACCGTGTTATCACGTCGTAGAGCTTATTTATCAGGCAACTCTATCCATAGGGGATCTTCGGTGTCTAGTGGGATAGACGCAGCATACTCACATAGTGATGAATTGTCGCCCCCGCTTCCGCTATACTGCCGGCTAGCGTAACGGCGACCCCCATGCAAAAAGTCCATACCTTAATTAATGCCCGCTGGATCATCCCGGTAGAGCCCCAGGGCTATCTCGATCACCATAGCTTGGTAATCGATCACGGCGCTATTCTGGATATCCTGCCGACAGCGGCGGCCATACTACGCTATGAGGCGGATGAGACCGTGGATCTTCCTACCCATGCGCTCATCCCCGGCCTGATCAACGCCCATACCCATGCGGCCATGTGTTTGTTTCGCGGACTGGCCGATGATCTACCACTGATGGACTGGCTGCAGCATCACATCTGGCCGGCGGAGGCGCGCTGGGTCAATGCCGAGTTTGTGCGCGACGGCAGCCGCCTGGCCATGGCCGAAATGCTTAAGAGTGGTACCACGTGCTTCAGCGATATGTATTTCTTTCCCGAAGAAACTGCCTTGGTGGCGCGTGCCGCTGGCATGCGTGCCGTGCTCGGTCTTATCATGCTGGATTTCCCCACCACTTATGCGCAAGGGCCGGCGGAATATCTGGAAAAAGGCTTGGCCTTGCATGACGCCGTGCGCAACAGCGAGCTCATCACCACCAGCTTCGCGCCGCATGCGCCTTACACCGTGTCCGATGGCCCGTTGGAACAAATCCGCACCTTGAACAATGAATTGAACCTGCCGGTGACTATCCACGTGCATGAAACCGCCCATGAAGTGGAAGACGCCGTGGCAAAAAACGGCCAGCGTCCATTGCAGCGACTGGAAAATCTGGATCTGGTGAATCCGAATCTCGTGGCCGTGCACATGACCCAACTCACCGCCGCGGAAATCGCCATGCTCGCCAAAAGCGGTGCCCACGTGGTGCATTGCCCGGAATCCAATCTCAAGCTCGCCAGTGGTTTTTGCCCGGTGCAGGCGCTGATACAGGTCGGCATCAACGTGGCCTTGGGCACCGATGGCGCCGCCAGCAACAACGATCTCGATATGCTGGGGGAAATGCGCACCGCCGCCCTGCTCGCCAAGGCCGTGCACCGCGATGCCACCGCCGTTAACGCCCAGCAGGCGCTGCGCATGGCTACCCTTAACGGCGCCAAGGCCTTGGGTCTGGAAGAACACGTGGGCTCTCTGACCCCAGGCAAGGCCGCGGACATCACCGCCGTGGATCTCGCTGCACTCTCCAGCCAACCGGTGTACGATCCCGTGTCCCAGATCGTCTACACCGCCAGCCGCGATCAGGTGAGCGATGTGTGGGTGGCAGGCAAACGCTTATTACAGGAACGGCGTTTGACTACCTTGGATGAAAAAGAGATTCTGGCCAGGGCGCAGGGATGGGCTAGAAAGGTAGAGAAAAGAGTAAAGTGAAAGGCGGATTCCGGTTTCCTTTTCTCTTTCCTCTTTTTTCTTTTCTCTGTTTCACAATGAGCTAGGTCAATGACCCTAAACGTCGACGCTGAAGAAATTGCCAAGTTTGAGAAGCTCGCGGCGCGCTGGTGGGACCCTACCAGTGAATTTAAACCGCTGCACGATATCAATCCCTTGCGTCTGGCGTTCATAGACCAGCGTGTGCGCCTTAAGGGTCTGCAGGTGCTGGACGTGGGCTGCGGCGGCGGCATACTCACGGAAAGTATGGCGGGCCTGGGCGCCCACGTTACCGGCATAGACATGGGAGATGCGCCCTTGACGGTGGCGCGCCTGCATCTTAAGGAAAGCGGCCGCACCGTGGAATACAAAAAAATCTCCGCCGAGGCCTTGGCGGTAGAGCAGCCGGCAACATTTGATGTCGTCACCTGTCTGGAAGTACTCGAACATGTACCCGATCCCGCGTCCACGGTGGCGGCCTGCGCGCGTCTGGTGAAACCCGGGGGACAGGTGTTTTTGTCTACCATCAACCGCAATCCCAAGGCGTGGCTCATGGCCATCGTTGGTGCCGAATATATCCTACGTTTATTACCGCGTGGTACCCACGACTATGTGAAATTTATCAAGCCATCGGAGCTAGATCGTATGTGTCGCCACGCACACTTACACGTGCGTGAATATACCGGCATGCACTATAACCCTCTGGCCGGCAGCTACTCCCTGGGGCCGGGAGTGGATGTGAATTATCTGGTGCACTGCGAACGCGCGCATGTCTGAGCTACGCACCGTCCTGTTCGATCTGGACGGCACCCTGGCCGATACGGCACCCGACCTGGCGTATGCGCTGAATGTGCTGTTGCAGGAGCAGGGTCGCGCGCTGCTGGCCTACGATATCATACGCCCCGAGGCCTCCCATGGCGCCCGGGCATTGATCAAACTCGGCTTTGGCCTGGCACCGGGAGACACTGATTTCGAAGGGTTGCGCGCACGCTTTCTGGCGATCTATGCCGCCAACCTGATGCGTGAAACGCGTTTGTTTCCCGGCGTGGCGGAACTGCTCACGCTGTTGCCAGGGCGCGGACTCAACTGGGGCATCGTAACCAATAAGCCCAAGGCCCTCACCGATCCCCTGGTGGCGCAACTGGGCATCATCCCACCGGCGGTATGCGTGGTCAGCGGCGATACCACCGCCCACAGCAAACCCCATCCCGCACCCCTGCTCCATGCCTGCCACCAAGCGGGTAGCGCACCGGCACAGTGTCTATATATAGGTGATGCCGAGCGCGACGTGGAGGCCGGGCGGGCGGCTGGCATGCGGACCCTAGTGGCCTTGTTCGGGTACATTAGGGCGAGTGATCGCCCGGAATGCTGGGGTGCCGATGGCATGGTCCATCATCCCCGGGAGATACTCCACTGGTTGGCGTCCCATGACTGATTTTTTGTTGATCGTAAGCTTACTGGGTACAGCCGCGGTAGGCGGCGTCCTGGGCTGGCTGTTCGCACGCCTGCGCAGTCAGCGACGTATCATCGAACTATCGACCACCCTGGAACTGGAACGGCGTCAGGCCCAGGCGAATATCCACGACCTGGAAAAAACCTTCAGCGCCCTGTCGAGCCAAGCATTGAGCCGCAACAACCAGACCTTCTTGCAGCTTGCCCAGGAATCCCTCAAGCAATTTCACATACAAGCCAAGGGTGATCTGGAGCAAAAAGAAAAGGCGGTGGAGAACCTGGTTAAACCGATACGCGAGGCCCTGGAAAAATCCGAACAACAGATACGCCACATGGAAAATGAACGCAAGCAAGCCTACGGCGCGCTGACGCAACATCTAGAAACCATGGCCCAGACCCAACAGCAGCTACAAGGGGAAACGCGCAACTTGGTGCAGGCCTTGCGCCGACCGGAAATCCGTGGCCAGTGGGGCGAGCTCACCCTCAAGCGCCTGACAGAACTCGCCGGTATGGTGGAGCACTGCGATTTCAGCCAGCAGGACACCATCAACACCGACGAAGGCGCGCAACGCCCGGACATGGTCGTGCGCATGCCGGACGGCCGCGAGATCGTGGTGGACGTGAAAACCCCACTGGACGCCTACCTCAACGCCATCGAAGCCCCGGATGACGTAAGCCGCGCCAAACACCTGGAGCACCATGCGCGTAAAGTGCGCGAACGCGTCAATGAGCTAGCGCGTAAGGCCTACTGGAGCCAATTCAAAAACGCGCCGGATTTCGTGGTGCTGTTTATACCTGGGGACCAGTTCTTAAGCGCCGCCCTGGATATCGACCGCAGCTTGTTGGAAGACGCCCTGCGGCAAAAAGTAATACTCGCCACCCCCACCAGTTTCGTCGCGCTATTGCGCGCCGTGGCCTATGGCTGGCGGCAGGAACACTTGGCCGCCAACGCCGAGCATATCCGCGACGTGGGTACCGAACTCTACCAACGGCTCAGCGTCTTCACCGAACACCTGGCCAAGGTCGGCACCAGCCTGGAGAATGCCGTAGGCAACTATAACAAGGCCGTGGGTTCGTTCGAAACCAAGGTATTGCCCGGCGCACGGAAATTCACCGACATGGGGGTCGACGCCAAAAAGACGCTGGAGCCCTTGGAGCAAATCGAAAAGACCGCACGCGAGATCACGCGCCAAGATTAGGTTGCACACTTATCGCCGACCAGTGGTGGTGCTGCAGTGGATGAGAGATGTGGGCTTAGATGTGCAATGGCCTAGACCGCCGCTGACCGGTCGATCGCCTGCCCCCGGCAAGTGCTATTATTAATCATACATTTCTTTATCCGGGGCCCGAGCCAAAACACCGTGAACGCACCATCGAACGACATGATCACTCACACGCCACGACCGTGCGTTTTGATCGTCGAAGACTCCAAAACCGCCAAGGCCATGCTGCAAAAGGACCTCGCCGAGCAGTACATATTGATCGACGCGGCGGACGGGGAACAGGCGTGGGAATTGTTGCAACACAATCCGCAGATCGACTTGGTGATCACGGATATCAATATGCCGCGCATGTCCGGCCAGCAACTACTTGTTAAAATACGTACATGCGAGGATAGCCACATCAGCAACCTGCCGGTGATCGTCATGACCACTGCCGATGACAACGTCGACAAGCATTTGGCATTCCTCAACGGCGCCACGGATTTCGTCAACAAGCCGGTGGATGGCATGGAGATCCAGGCGCGGGTCAACGTGCACTATAAATTGGCCAACACCATACGCGAACTGGAAAAAAGCAAAGCGGCACTCGCCAAGCAGGCTACCACCGACCCCCTCACTGGCCTCAAAAACCGGCGCACCTTCCACGAACAGGGCGAATTGATCCTGGAAGCGGCGCGCAACAGCGGTGACTTCGCGCTTATCCAGCTCGATATCGATCACTTCAAGTTAGTAAACGATACCTATGGGCACCAGGCCGGCGACGACGTGCTGGTGGCCGTGGCCGGCCTGCTCAAACAGGTAGTGCGCGTAGCCGATACATCCGGACGTAGCGGCGATATCCTGGCGCGCATAGGCGGAGAGGAATTCGCGATACTGCTGCCCAATACCAATCGTTTGAGCACGGCGGTGATGGCCGAGCGCATCCGCACGGCGCTGGAAAAATTACGCATCGAGATAGGAACGACACCGATCCCGGTAACCGCCAGCCTGGGCATGTCCAGTTATCGAGGCGAGAAAGTGGGAACCATACGCGAACTGCTCAATATCGCCGATCGGCGCATGTACATCGCTAAAAAACTGGGGCGTAACCGTATTTGCGTCAACGACGAAGGTAAGACGAATTTTCATACCTGAGCGCGCCGCCGCGGCGCTATGGCAGTACCCGGCCAAAGGGCTCAGCGCCGGATGTGATCGTGAGCTTCTTTGCGCGCCGGCGCGGTCGCATCGTGGATCGCTTCTTTGGTATCATGCACCAAATCTCCAGCCCGTTCCTTGACGCGCTCAGAAAGATCCGGTTTCGTCGCCATGGGGTTGCTGAACAACGGCGCATCCTTGCCGAAATTGATACCCAGGGGAAACGCAATAATGGCACCGACGATTAAACCGATAATAAATTTGTTCATGGACCGCTCCCAAATAAAATGCTTATTAAGCAGAACACCGCACACTCATTATTCGCCGGATAATAACCTTTTACTTTCGCTTTGACCATACTCGTCCCCATGTCAAAAAAAGACGCGTACACGGCATGCGCACAGCAGGTCCGTAGCCATTACGAAAACTTTCCGGTCGCCTCGTTGCTCCTGCCGCGTCGGCTACGGCGGCCGATTACGGCGATATATGCCTTTGCACGCAGTGCCGATGATATCGCCGATGAAGGCGATCTCACCGACACCACCCGGCTGGCCTTGCTCGACAACTATCGCCGCTGTCTCGATGACATACAGCGCGGCGTGTCGCCCGCTGCCATGTTGTTCGTGGCCCTGGCGGATACCATCCGCACCCATGCCCTACCCTTGGAACCGTTTTACGATCTGCTCGCGGCGTTTCGCCAGGACGTAACAAAAAAACGCTATGCTGATTTTTCCGAGGTGTTGGATTACTGCCGCCTATCCGCCAATCCCGTGGGCCGGCTGCTATTGCGGCTGTTTCGGCACGACAGCAGCGCCAACATCGAACTCGCGGACGATGTCTGTACCGGGCTGCAACTCACCAATTTCTTGCAGGACGTGCACGCGGATTTCAGTCGCGGGCGCATCTATCTTGCACAAGACGCCCTGCGCGATCATGGGGTCACGGAAAACCACCTGCGGTTGCGGCGGCACGATAGCGCCTGGCAATCGCTGATGGCGCAGGAAATCGAGCGGGCACGTGCTTACCTCTTGCGCGGTAGCCGCCTGGGTGTCCACTTGCCCGGGCGTATGGGCCTGGAAATCCGTCTGACCATAATTGGGGGTTTAACGATCTTGAACAAGCTGCGGGTTAATAATATTTCCGGTTTCATCGGTGAAACGCGACTGACACCCTGGGATTGGATTACAATCCTGTGGCGGTCACGCTAACTTGGCCACGGGCCCACCACCGTACATCGGAAGTTCGGGTATGACACCTGACGAATATTGCCAACAACAGGCCGGTACCCGCGGCTCGAGTTTCTATTACAGCTTTTTATTCCTGCCCACGCCCCAACGCCGCGCCATTACCGCGCTCTACGCATTCTGCCGCGAAGTGGACGACGTCGTGGACGAATGCAGCGACCCACAGTTAGCGCGCACGAAACTTGCCTGGTGGCGGGAGGAAATCGCCCGGACCTTCCGCGGCGTGCCTCAGCATCCGGTGGCGCGCGCACTGCTGCCGGCCATCAAGGCCTACGATCTGCCCGAGCCGCTGTTTCACGAGATCATCGATGGCATGGAGATGGATCTGGACCACGCCCGCTATGCCACATTCGACGATCTCGCCGTCTATTGCCGGCGCGTGGCGGTGGTGGTGGGGATATTATCGGCAACGATATTCGGCTATCGCGACCCACGTACACTGGGCTTTGCGCGCGATCTGGCCATGGCCTTTCAATTGACCAACATTATTCGCGATGTGGGCGAGGACGCGCGTCGCAACCGCGTGTATTTGCCGGCTGTGGACCTGGAACGCTTTCACGTGCCGGTGCAGGATATTTTGAACGGCCGCGAGACCGACGACGTGCACGCGTTGCTGACGTTCCAGGCACAGCGTGCGGAAAACTATTACCGGCAAGCACTGGAAGGCTTGCCCACCGCCGATCGCCTGGCGCAACTGCCGAGCCTGATTATGGCGGACATCTATCACGCCAATCTGGCCGAAATACGCGCCGATGGTTTCCGGGTGTTAAAACGCAAGGTGGTCTTGTCGCCGTTGCGCAAACTGTGGATCGCCTGGAACACCCGGCGACGTGAACACCGGCGCGCGCGCCAAACGCCGAGCGCTACATGAGCGCACTGGTCATAGGCGGCGGCTGGGCCGGTCTGGCGGCGGCGGTGGAATTGGCGCGCCATGGCATGCCGGTGACACTGCTGGAGGCATCGCGTCAGCTCGGTGGGCGCGGGCGTGCCGTGCGCTTTGGCAAACACCGCATGGACAATGGCCAACACCTGCTCCTGGGTGCATACCGCGGCGTGCTGTCCCTGCTCCAGACCTTGGGTATCAATGAGGGCGACGTGCTGCGCCGCAGCACGCTCAACCTTACCTATTTAGATGGCACACGATCTCTGCACATTCATGCCTCGCGCCTGCCCGCACCGTTGCACCTGGCCTGGGCCTTGCTTAATGCGCGCGGCCTGAGTCTGGGTCAGCGCGTATCGGCTGTACGCATGGCGCTGGGTCTACGCCGCAACCTGTTCCGGGTCGATCCGGACATGTCGGTGAGCGACTATCTGCGTGCCAAGCACCAAGATCCGGCGCTGGTGCGCGCGCTCTGGAATCCCCTGTGCCTAGCGGCCCTCAATACGCCGCCGCAACAGGCGTCCATGAATATTTTTATGCGCGTATTGCGCGACGCGTTTTTCGCCACCCGCTGGTCATCGGATATGCTTACGCCCATTGTCGACCTCGGCACGTTCCTGCCGGAACCGGCACGAGAATATATCGAACGTCACGGCGGCAACGTGTACCTGGGGAGTCGCGCCCTGGACATAGACCTGCACGCCGGCAAGGTTCGCGGGGTGCGGCTCGAACACGCGACGCGCCTGGCCGACCATGTGATTATCGCGACTTCGCCCGAGGCCGCACTCACCTTGATGCAAGCCCACGCCGAACTGCTGCCACAGGTGCGGCAGTTGTCGCAACTGCAGCCCTTACCCATCTGCACTTTATATTTGCGCTATCCGGAAGGCACGACTTTGGGACAGGATTTCGTCGGCCTACTCGGCACCACCGCCCAATGGGTCTTCGACCGTGGGCGGCTGAGCGGCGAAAGCGGTATCATGGCAGTAGTGATCAGCGGTCCCGGTGCTCACATGCGGGAAAACGCCGCTACTCTTACACGGCGACTGGTTGAAGAATTGCGCATCCACTTCCCCCATTGGCCGGCGCCCCTGGACAGTAAACTGATACGCGAACGACGCGCCAGTTTCGCTGCCGTAGTGGATGTGGATAGGCATAGACCGACCCACGCTACCGCCGTCACCGGCCTATGGCTCGCAGGCGACTACACTGCCACCGGCTACCCCTCCACCCTCGAAGGCGCGGTGCGCAGTGGCGTAGAATGCGCACGTCTCGTTCTGCAAGGACCAAACTGAATCATGCATAGCTACCAACCCCCCCACGATCTGCTTACCGGGCGCGTTATTCTTGTCACCGGCGCCGGTGATGGCTTGGGTCGCGCCGCCGCCCTGGCCTATGCGCGCCACGGCGCCAGCGTCATACTCCTAGGGCGGACGGTGGCGAAACTAGAGAAGGTATACGACGAAATCGAACAACAGGGCGGCCCACAACCCGCCATTATGCCCATAGACATGGGCAAGGCAGGAATAGACGCCTACCGGCAAATGGCGGAAGCTGTGGAAACCGAATTCGGGCGCCTCGATGGACTGTTGCACAACGCCGCTTATCTGGGCACGCTGACGCCTTTTTCTCTCTACAGCCTGGAGCTGTGGCCCCAAGTGATGCAGGTTAATCTCACCGCAGCGGTATTACTAACACGGGCATGCCTGCCACTGCTGGAAAAATCCACCGACGCATCTATCGTGTTCACCTCCGACGACGTTGGCCGCACTGGACGTGCTTACTGGGGTGCGTACGGTGTGTCTAAATTCGCTATCGAAGGTCTGATGCAGCTCCTGGCGGCGGAATTCGCCGGCACCACGCCTATACGCGTCAATAGCCTGAACCCCGGCGCAGTGCGCACCGCCTTGCACGCCCGCGCTTATCCCGGAGAAGACCCGGCCACGCTGCCGGTACCGGAACAGGTAATGGCGGTGTATCTATACCTTATGGGTCGCGACAGCACCGATGTTACCGGTCAGGCACTGAATGCCCAAGCTCCCGTGCCCGTGGCCCCATAACAGCCGCAGCCTTGCTGCTTAACGGAAATAGTAAGCCAACTGGATACCTAAGGTGTTTTGATGACTTTCAGGTTGCCAAACCAAGTAGCGTCTAAGTACACCGCCTGATATCACTGTAGTCACGACTTCATCGGATTGATCAAACCGGTAACTGTCATAATAAACAGTGAGCCCGAAGCGGTTGCGTATCGCAGAACCAAACTCTATCTGATATTTTACAAACAACGACGGTCTTCCTTTCGGCTTTAGCGTTAAGTCGTCTAATCCGCTCGAATATGCATATTCATAAACAAAAAACGGGTATTTGATTCCCGCTTGCATGTAATGCCGCGCCTTGCCCATTTCATGAAAATACCCCAAGCCCAGTTTGGCAAAAAAGGCATAGTAGTCTTCATCGCCACCGTAGACTTGTCCCAGACCCGGAACATAAGTATCGTCGATACTGCGCAGCCAAAAATCCAGGCCAGCACCACCGACTACATCCAAGCCATGCAAGTGGCGCGCAAAGCGATAACCACCCAGGGCATCGAACTGCGCGCCAAAATAGCTGGTGGTCGACTGCACGGGAATCGCAGTTAGCTGGGTCTCGCCATCGTAATCCACGGCGCCCGCATAGAATTTTCCCCCAAGGCTAAATATCCCACCGGAATCAAGCCGGCGGAGATTATCGAAATTGCCACCGAAGGTATACCGTAGGCCGGATTCTTCCAGTAGCTCGCGGCCGCTACTGTCAAATTCGCTCCAATTGAATTTCTCCACCCCGCCAGACATGGAAAACGTGGCATTTTCAGCGGAATAGGCGCTGGGCATTGCCCCCAATAACAACAGCGTAATGATTATTACTTTCTTAGTATTTGGCATTTCCGTTCTTCCTCCCGTGAGCTAAAAAAATATGGCAACTTTTATGGGCCAATGCTGCTAAACAGCCGACGAATATATTAGTCCTGCGGATTTTGGCATAAATTGCACCATTTTCTATAGCGCTATTGAATTAATCACGCCATTCACCTGGACGCTAGCACAAAATTTATGCTTAGATGTACAGTCTATGACGGCTAATATGCTTATCGATTCCTTCCAGCGGCGTATCGACTACGTGCGCCTCTCGGTCACAGACCGATGCGATCTGCGTTGTGTTTATTGCATTCCTGAGGGATTTAAAGATTTCGAGGAACCGGAGCACTGGCTTAGCTTCGATGAAATCGAGCGCGTGGTGCGCGCGTTTACCGAGCTCGGGGTACGGCGTATACGGCTTACCGGTGGCGAGCCTTTATCCCGCGGCAAGTTGACGCAACTTGTCGAGCGCTTGGGGAAATTACCGCAGCTAGACGATTTGTCCTTGAGCACCAATGCCACGATGTTGAAAAAACTGGCGCGGCCATTGAAACAGGCCGGTGTCGCGCGCCTCAACGTGAGCCTCGATTCATTGCAGCCGGAGCGTTACGCCACGATTACCGGCGGCGGCAAGCTCACGCATGTGTTAGAGGGTCTGCTGGCGGCCAAGGCCGCAGGATTTCAGCCGATTAAGATCAATATGGTCGTCATGAAAGGCGTCAACGATGACGAAATCGCCGCCATGGTGGCTTATTGTATCGAGCAGGATTTCACCCTACGTTTCATAGAAACCATGCCCATGGGTGCTACCGGTCGCGGGGCCGTGGATCATTACCGCGATCTGCAGGAAATTAAACAGGAGTTGGCGCAACAATACGAGCTCGTCCCGACTATTATGCAGGGGGGCGGGCCGGCGCGGTATGTGCAGGTGGCCGGCACCCGGCTTAAGATCGGATTCATTACGCCCATCTCGCAGCATTTTTGCGCAACCTGCAACCGGGTGCGCGTTACCGTGGACGGTACGCTTTATACCTGCCTGGGACAGGAGCACAAAGTGGAATTACGCCCATTAATGCGCGCGGGCATATCGGACGATGAACTAAAACAAGCTCTCATTCAGGCGATTATTCATAAGCCAGAACGACATGAATTCACTACCGACCCGGGGAAGATCGTGCGCTTCATGTCTCTAACAGGGGGCTGAGACCCCTGGACCCTGAAAATTTATAAGTTTATTGCTCGCGGCGCAATAGCCCTTGTATTAGATGGTCTTCCAATTCAATACGCGCTGCCAGTTCCTCCCCTAAACGCGACATGTCGGAACTCAGGGAGTCCAGGGCGGTGCAATGATCTTCGCAATCGTACTTGTCGTTGAAGTCCAGGGCTACATCGGTGGAGTCGGCAATACGCGTATAGAGCCGGGCGGCTAGATCCGCCACATCACGGCGGCGCTCGGTGCCCTCTACGATGCGTTCATATAATGCAAAATGACCGGCGGCGATATAATCCACCAGGATTTGACAGAATTCCTGTAACAGTTTTTGTACCGGCTTGCCGGGCGTATAGGGTTCTACCCCGGCCAAACGGCAGAACATCACCAGCATTTCCGTGCGTTCTGCCACCATTTTATCAATGAGCTTCCGGCTGCGCCCCCGACGTTCCTTCGTTGTTTGTGTTGCCGTAGACATGGACGGTCTCCTTCCCATTTGTAACAGCACCGAGTGGACTTACAACACAGTATTGTGTGTAGTTACTACTCAGTATACGGAGTTGGAAGGCTTTTGCAATTGAGTAGAGCAAATTTTAAAACCGTATAGTTCCAAGTTTATCAGTAGATTAAACTCCGTATTTTAGAGAACACTTAAATGCCCTTCGTGTAGTGAAAATAGTGGGCATCTTCACCCGGGACACACGACACGATAATTAATCTATGTTTATGGACTTTTTCCGCCGCAAAAACCCAAGACCCAGTAGGCCTGAAAGCAATAAAGGCAATGTCGCCGGTAGCGGTACAGGAGCCATACGTGTAGTCCAGGCCTGCTCATCACCCAGGGGATCAAGGCCGTAACCCACGATCATGGCGCCATCGGCAGAGATATCGGTCGCACTGACTAAAGTCCAGCCAGTAAGGTCCAGTCCATATACCTGAGTAAGGATATCTTTCAGGTTCACCATGCCAGTACTCGCAGTCCAAACCATGGCTTCGCCCCCGGAGTTACCCACAATTCGGGCGCCATCGGCGGAAACGCTATTGGCATAGCTCTTTGATTTACCCGCGAGAAAGCCTAGGCCTTGCATGCCGCCGTCCTGGGTCCAACGGAAGGCGTCCTCAGTGCCTTCGGCAGGATTAAAGTCCCTGCCCCAACAATAACGGAACCGTCGGCAGAGGCGCCGGAAGCGGTGCTGCTGAAGATGCCGCCAGCAAGATCCCCCAGACCGAGCATGCCGGTAGATTGAGTCCAGCGGAAGGCTTCCATGCCTGTGAAGAAACTATTTGGTGAAGGCAGCGGCCAGGGTTGGGCATTGGGTGAGGATGATGCGCCTACGATAGTTAAACCATCGCTAGAAATACCTGTGCTGGAGCTATATGGTTGCAACGCAGTAACACCCGGTAAATAACCTAACCCTGTACATGCGTTATCGGTTGTGCTCCAGCGTGCGGCCTGGCTCCCAAAGATTTGGCTGCCCACAGACGAAGAACCCGAGTTTCCCGCAACGATATGGCCATTGGCAGAAACATCGCTAGCATAGCTCCAGGTATTGCCTGCAAGAAAACCCATGCCCGTGATGCCGGTACCGGCAGCCCAGCGAAAGGCTTGTGTAGTAGTAAGATTGTAATTGGTGCTACT
>JANOTM010000079.1:0-4788 GCA_031416355.1 Gammaproteobacteria bacterium | reverse complement strand
GTTATGAATACAGTTTATAGCACTGAAATGACCACAGTCTCCATTCGCTTGCCGGACGATCTCCTGAAAGAAGCGGATAAACGCGCCCATGAGATGCACATTCCGCGCGCCGAATACATTCGCCGTGCCATTGAATCCCTGAACGCCAAAGCAGTAGCCAACCATCGCCGCCAGAGGATGATGGAGGCTTCCCGGCGCGTGCGCGCAGAGAGCATGCGCGTCAACGCCGAGTTTGATGCCATCGAAGACGCGCCCGATGCGTAAACGCGGCAGCGTCTGGCTCGCCAACCTGAACCCGGGACGGGGCACCGAGCCGGGCAAAATCCGCCCGGTGCTGATTGTGCAGAACCAGGCACTGCTGGAAGCCGATCATCCATCCACCCTGATTGTTCCCCTGACCAGCAGCCTGATCGACGATGCCGAACCTCTGCGCCTTCGCCTGCCTGCGCAGGAGGGTCTCGCCAAGGACTCCGACCTGTTGCTCGATCAACTGCGTGCCATCGACAACAAACGGCTGATCCAGGGTCCTCTGATGCAGTGTCCAGCGGAATTCATGGGTCGGGTGGATGAGGCGTTGCGGGAGGTGCTGGATATTTTGGTGGCCTAGACCGCACCCGCGCTATTGCCGGTCGGCCCTATATTCGATTTATAAGTCCCGTTGTATCGTCACCCAGGATCTTTCATCCGGCTCAGAATCAATCCTCACGTCCTGAAGTATAAATTGCCGCCAACTCGTCTTGCGTGAACCCACGTGGTCCGCCCAAATCGGCAGGCTCAAGTCGCCCTCGTCGCTCTGAAACAGAACTGTTCCGTGACGGCCATCCTCCTCGCGCAGTTGTCGCAAGTCGTCCACCAGATGCGTGCTCTCGCCTAACGAAAGTCCGCCGAAACGAATGGCTGTGCGCGGTGCCGCAAGAACTTGCCGCACGCGGTCGGCAGACACACGGGCGCATCTTCGTTTTTGCCCTTCTTCAGCCACACAGCCAACTTGATGTGTGTCAGCAATTCCTGGAAGTCGGGTCGTTTGTTTTCGCCAAGACCCGGTCCGTGCTTCCGGCTTTTCACTCGCCACAACGTGCGCAACACCACCGAATATTCAGGCTGTGAAAGCACCGCGATGGCAAGCTCCGCTCCTTCGTGAGCATGGCGGCAGGGCGCGAAATCCAGCTTGACGAGTGCGTGCCAGTGATCGTTTTCCAGTCGCGACATCACCAAAGCAGCAATGTTATGTTCGTATGCGAACAAGGAATGATATCAGGATACAGAGACAAGAATTTGCCGCCGTCTTTATTCCGGATTATCCGTATCGAGTTCTTGCGCCGCATCACGCGCGCGCTGGCGCGCGCTGTCTACGTCCAATGCGCATAGAAAGGGTGGTTTACCCGTTAGGCTGCGCGATAGCGCAAATACCGTGTGCGGCCGCAGACTGACCACGATCATCTGTATGCCGCTGATACCCAGCATGCGGCTCATGGTCGTCAGCCAGTTAAGATAGGCGGGATTCACGATGGCGACTTTTTTCATATCGTAGATGAGATAGCGCGCGTTGTTCTTTTGCAGGTCGGCGAGCAGCGGCAGCAGATAGGTATCCGGATCGGACGGGTCCAGTCCTTCGCTCGGTTCCAGCAGTACGCAATCATCACCTATGTGAGTGATGTGTAGACCGGCGATATCCATTTTAGACGCTACCCATGTTTAATTTCACTTGCCGCGACCTTACGATGCCGTGGTCGTGACATGGATTTTTAGACGGCGGAAGGCTTCCTTCAGGCCTTCGGATAATTTTGACTTGGTGGTCACGCCGCCGAGATCGATGTTGAGACTGGTCAGTGAGCGCGCGATCTCCGGCCGGATACCGGTGAGGATCGCCTCGGAGCCCATGAGGCCCACGGCGCGTATCATCTGGATAAGATGGTGCGAGACCTGGGTATCGATCGCCTGTACCCCGGTGACGTCTATCACCACGATCTTGGCGCGCTCGGCCTCGATACGCGTAAGCAGGCTCTCCATGACCATCATGGTGCGGGTCGAGTCCAGGGTGCCGATGATGGGCAGGGTTAGCACGCCGTCCCAAATTTCGGTAATGGGCGTGGACGTCTGGCGCAGCTCTTCGTGCTGTGCCTGTATGGTTCTTTCCTTTTCTTCTAGATAGGCATGGAAGACGTCTAGAATAATGTCATTGAAGATCGATGCGAGCATCACCAGAATCTCGCGCGCCTGGGCGAAATCGATGGTCTCATCCGCTTCTAGATTCTGGATGAATACCTGTTGCAGGAACTGGACGTATCTGACGAAATCATCCAGGTTACTCCCACGCACCTGGATTTGCTGCGAGCAGTTGGTGAAGAAAGTGCGCAACGCCTTAAACTCGGCGCTGCGCCGGTCGTTCTGTTTCCCCGCCTGTAGCAGCATCACCAGCTGCTCGAGAAATTCCAGACTGTAATCGTTGATTTCATCGTTCGACAGCAGATTGGACTTGCCGAAAATGTCCTTGCCCTGTTTTTCGATGATGGCCGAGATATTGCCGACGTTCAGCATCAGGAGTTCAATCAGTATCTGGCTGGACGTTCTGTTCTTAGGCGACACGGGACTGCTCATTGTATGCTCCTTATTGCGGTGTGGTACGTAGCGTGACTATCGAGCGATCATCGTTCCCACGACTTACCACCTGCGCGAGAACGAGGGAAATAATTTGCGGATGCAGACGCCAGAGCCCGGGAAACGAACCCAGGGTCCAGTTCTTGCGCAGGCCGTCGGAGGTGGTAATAAAAAGCGACTGCGGCGGCAGCGGCAGGGTTTCGATGGAAGCGCTGCGGTGTTCATAACCCATGATCCCGGGCGCAAAGGTAATGCTGCGCTTTTCGCCGTTGCATATGCGGTAGGCGCACATATCGCCGACGCCACAGATTTTTAGCGTGCGTTCGGTGAAATCGGCCTCGCACAATATCACCACGGCGCCGCGGGTGCCTTGCAGCCGACGGTCGATATTTTCCATGTTGTGCTCGAACGAGTCTTCCGCTGTGAGTACTTGGTCCATGCCATGCACGGCGGTATAGGCCTCAAATCCATGGCCCAGGCCGTCCATGTGCAGCCAGCGCACCTTGGACTCCATGGGTATGGCGTGTATGAAATCGCCGTTGTAGTTGTCATCATGCAGTGCGCGCATGAAACTGCCCATTTGATAAGGACTTTTCGGCATGGCCGGCTGGCTGTAGAAGCGCGCCCACACCGCGGTGCCATGCCAAGGCGTATCGGAAACCACCCCGCGTTTCAGCGAATAGAAATCGCATTCGTGCGCCAGCCGTTTGATGGCGCCTAGCCCCTTACCTAGGGTCTTGGAAGAGCTGAAACCATCCCGCATCGCCGCTTCCATGTCCTCGATCCCGTCGCCATAGTCCATGGCGAACAGGTCCAGTGCCGGCGCTGCGCCGCGCACTTCGTACAGTTGTACCAGTCCGTTACCTTCCGCGTATTTAATTTGGTTGGTGACCATTTCGCTGCATACCAGCTCGATTTTTTCGCGCGCCACCTGGGAGAACCCCATGCGCCGCGAGACCGCGCGCAGCCTGGATCGCAGCAGTACCTGGCCGCTTTCGTTGCGGCTCGCTTGTTCCAAGAGGAGTTTCATCATGAACCCGTGTCCCTTACGGTTAGGCGCTGGTCTGTTTTGGCAGTGACAGGGCTGGTTGCCATGTAACGAAGCGCCCGCGGCCCAGATGCTTGGCCTCATACAGCGCCGCATCCGCGCGACTTACCAGGTGTGCCGGTTGTTCATCGGGCTGTAGTTCCGCGATGCCTATGCTTACTTTATTTTGCATTTTTTGCAGAATTTTTTCGGCGATGCGCTCGGCGATGTTGATTGGGGCGAACACAACAATGGCGAATTCATCCCCACCCATGCGGCATGCATGATCCACGTGTTCGCGCACCGATGCACGCAGGGCATCTGCCATGCGTTTCAAGTATTCGTCGCCGTATTGATGGCCGTGTTGATCGTTGATCTGCTTGAAGTAGTCGAGGTCCAAAAAAATCAGGTTAAGCGCTTCGCTTTGCCGGTGGCAACGCATGACCGCCTGCTGCAGACGCAGGTCGTAACCGCCGCGGTTGAACAAACCGGTGAGACTGTCGGTCTCGGCCGCTTTAATGGAATCCAGGAGTTCGCTTTTCTTTTTTTCCAGATTGGCTTCCAGCTGTGCCATTTCCTGGGCCGCGCGCTGTGCTGCCTTTTCCAGCTCTTCGGTGATTTTTCGATTCTGTAGGCGCAGCAATTCGGGGTCCGCGTGCTCACTGGCCTGTTTGTAATACTGGGATAATTCTGCGAGTACCACTTCGGTGGGTAACGCCGGCAGGTTGCCAAGGATGGCGTACTGGTCGGCCCACGCCAGGGTAAGGACTTGATCGTCTACGCGCAGCGCCACATTTTGCAGCTGCGGTTCGGTACCGAGTTGGGACTGTAAGTCATGCAGCGCCTGCTCTATGGCGACCGCAGCGGAAAACAAGTTGCCACCCAGGGTATCCACGGCGGCAATGGCAAAACGCGCCAGACGTTGCCGGTTGGGCTCGGTGACGACCATGTGGTTGAAGAGTTCCCATTTCATCGCTGGGGCCTTAGGTGTCCGTTATGCTTGCGTTCTACCGGCTGGGTTACAGGGTGAGCCGGCGTGTGGTTATGTCACTTGCGGCGTGAACTTTGATTAATGTTATTTTTAAGATAGCAATTCTTGTGCCACGGCTTAGGATTGCATGGAGACTATGGCAAGTAACTAGGAGTGTAGCCGGGACTAGCGA
>JANOTM010000078.1:0-6324 GCA_031416355.1 Gammaproteobacteria bacterium | reverse complement strand
CCCTTCTCCCTCCGGGAGAAGGACAGAGCCTGCCCCCGCGAAAGCGGGGGATGAGGGCCGGTTTTGCCGTGGTTTGCCCTCACCCCGGCCCACTCCCGGAGGGAGAGGGAGAAAAGCGGTACGCACTATTTAGCGGCCGGGTCAGTAAGTAGAGTCTTCTTACTGGTGCGCTCGATTCTAAGGGATAGTGGTGGCAAAAAGAATCCCGCTGTAGCACCGCTGATCCTCCCGTATGCCGACCACACCGGGTGCGCCCACCGCCCGTCTGGTGAGCGTGGTACGATTGTTACAGAATCATGCCTGAACCACTGACCTACACGGGAATATATCTATGATCGACACCAAAATCTTGGACCAGATCGTCAATAGCCTGCGCTCCGCTCTGCCGCTGCATCTGGCGCAGGACGTGGAGAAGAACCTGCGCGCCGCCCTGGTTTCTGTATTCGACCGGCTTAATCTCGTCACACGCGAAGAATTCGAGGTGCAATCGGCGGTGCTCGCGCGCACCCGCGCCAAGCTTGAGACACTCGAAAAGCAGGTGGCGGAATTGGAAAAATCGTCGCTTAAAAAATAAACCGCCCGGTTTCAGCGGGCCCCGTGGAAAGGACGCCATGTCACTTGCCGTTGTACATTGCCGTGCTCAGTATGGTATGGACGCCCCCGAAGTCACTGTCGAGGTCCACCTGGCCAATGGTCTGCCGGCACTGTCCATCGTCGGGCTGGCGGAGGCCGCGGTGCGCGAAAGCAAGGATAGGGTGCGCGGCGCCTTGCTCAACGCGCGTTTCGAATTCCCGGCGCGCCGCATCACCATTAATTTGGCGCCGGCGGACCTGCCTAAGGACGGCGGGCGTTTCGATTTGCCCATCGCTATCGGCATACTGGCCGCCTCCGGTCAGATACCCAGCGATAGTTTGGATCAGTACGAATTTGCCGGAGAGTTGGCGCTCACCGGTGCGCTGCGGACTATCCGCGGTGCCATGCCGATGGCGCTTAAGGCCCGCCATAGCCAGCGCAGCCTCATCCTCCCCCTGGGCAACGCTGCCGAGGCGGCCCTGGCCCTGGGAGGCAAGGTACTGGGTGCTGGCCACTTGCTTGAAGTCACCGCCCATCTCACTGGCACCACCCTTTTAACCGGCTACACCGGCGCAGGTGTAGCACCCCCCGTTAGCACTATGCTCGACATGGGCGATGTACGGGGACAACATCAGGCCAAGCGTGCCCTGGAGGTGGCGGCCGCGGGGGGCCACAGCCTGCTGTTTCTCGGCCCGCCGGGCAGCGGCAAAACCATGCTGGCCAGCCGCCTGCCCGGCATCCTGCCGGCCATGACGGAAGCGGAAGCGCTGGAAACCGCCGCCCTCCAGTCCATCAGCCACCAGGGATTCAGCCTGGAACGCTGGAAACAACGCCCATTTCGCGCGCCCCACCACACCGCCTCGGGCGTGGCCCTGGTGGGCGGGGGCAGCCATCCCATGCCGGGGGAAATCTCCCTTGCCCATCATGGCGTATTGTTTTTAGACGAACTGCCGGAATTCGACCGGCGCGTGCTCGAGGTCCTGCGCGAACCCCTGGAGTCCGGACACATCACGATTTCCCGCGCCGCGCGCCAGGCGGAATTTCCCGCGCGCTTTCAATTGGTAGCGGCCATGAACCCGTGTCCTTGCGGCTACCTGGGGGATCCCAGCGGCCGTTGCCGCTGTAGTGGAGACCAAGTGCGTAATTACCGGGCGCGCATTTCCGGGCCGTTGCTGGATCGTATCGACATGCATGTGGAAGTGCCGCGGGTAGGGCGTGCCATGCTATTGCATAAACCGGAAACCCCGGGGGAGACCTCCACCCGCATACAGTCACGGGTACAGGACGCGCGCCAACGCCAGCTGCTGCGTAGTGGCTGCGCCAACGCCCATTTGGCGCCGGGCCAAGTGCAAACCATTTGCCAGCTGCAGGAAAAGGACATGAAACTTTTAGAGCTGGCCATGGAGCGGCTCAACCTGAGCGCCCGTGGCGCCCACCGCATACTCAAGCTTGCCCGTACTATCGCCGATTTGGCGGGCGCGGAAATAATCGGGTCGGCGCATGTGGCCGAGGCGATACAATATCGCGCCCTGGATAGGGCTGGCCCGTAATAAACACAACGCGTGACGCCCGTTGATGTGTCAATAGATTTCGTCCTTGTAGTGAAGAGCATTCTTACCGTACCCGATACACCGCATGACAAGCCACGCAAGCCTGCGTCAATGTTGCCAGTGCCGCAACCGACTTGCCCATGTCATTGTCGATGGCGGATTCCTGTGCGGTCAGCGCAAATTTGCTGGCGGCATGGTGCATGGCCGAGCCTGCGTCCTGCATACCCTTCGGCATGTATTTTGCCACCTCGTGGGCGCCATGTAACTTGAGCGAACTCATGCCCAGCCGTTGTTCAGCGATTTCCGCGGCGATGTCGTAGTGATGCGTGGCAATGTGCCCCTGGATGTCGGCAAGCGCCGTCAGATGGGCGCGCATATTGGCCAACATATGATCCTGCAATGGTGCCGGAAACTGCACTACTATCGGCCTGTTATCCGCAGGTTGGGTTTGTGGTGGACTTGTAGTGGGTACGCCCGGGTCCGCAACGCGATCGTGTGGGCGTTCTGCAGACTGGGCACAGGACGATAGAAGGGCAGCGACCAGCAGCAGGGCGAGGGCGGGATGAGTTTGCATGGCGATATTCCTAAGTAGGGCCGTCAATTCCCGACAAGCATAGGCGTGATGCCGCCGGGCATATATGATTGCAATCATATGAAGACCAAAGCCACCGGGATGTTTTTGCCAGACAAGATTGAATCAGACTCGCTGCCGCCGCTGGCCGGCGTTGTGCCACGACCGCGTGTCATCCGGGCCGGCGCCACGCTGTTCCATAGGGGCGATAGTGCCAGCGGCATCTTCGTGCTGGCAGAGGGGGCCATGCGTCTGGTGCGTGTCACGCCCGATGGCACGGCCGTGACTCTCCATATGGTGCGACCGGGCGAGATGTTTGCCGAGGCATCCCTGTTCACCAAGCACTACCATTGTGATGCTATTGCTGACGCCGACAGCGTGGTGGGACTGTATCCACAGGCGAAATTGACGGCCCTACTGCGTCGCGACCCGGATGCCTTGTGGGATTTTGCCCGTGAACTTGCACACCGCTTGCAACGCCTGCGTCAGCGCTACGAACTTAAGCAGATTCGCTCGGCATCGGAACGGGTGCTCCAATTCATGCGTTTACGCTGTGACGACGACGGCCATTTTCGTGCGGCGGGCAGGTTGAAAGACGTTGCGACCGAACTCGGCCTCACTCACGAAGCCCTCTACCGGACACTCGCAACGCTGGAACGGCGAAAGCTCATCAGCCGCCCGCAAGGTGGCCTGTGCCTCGTGGGCAAGGGTCGCCCCCATCGGCGTGATTGATTTGGCATACCCTGGAAAACGGAGTAAAAAAGCGGCCCTGCGGCCGCTTTTCACTTTCTACGAAACAACTTGGCCGGCGATGTTCAGTCGGTGTTGTGCGTACATCCCCTGCATTGCCAACTGGTAATACTCAGACAAGCTTGTACTCATGTTAGCTGCGTAGTCTCTGCATACCCGACAGACCTTAGCCATCGGTCTGCCGTGGCAAGCGAGTAATTACCACTAAACAGGAGACATGCAAATGAATACGAACATGCATAGATTGACCCTTGCTTCAATTGCGACAACCGCTTTTATTTTAGCGGCTGCTGCGCCGGTGAGTTGGGCGGGCGACCGAGCGGAAAATGAAACGCAGGTTTCAGAAGCGAACAAAAAGCCGGCGAAAAATATAGTTAAGCTCAAGGATGCACGACTTAAGATCGAATTGAACACCACCGCCGGAGATGCCGGTGTGCAGGTGTTCATCGATTCCGATCCTTGGAAGTCCATGGACATCTATGATCCTTACGGAAGAAGGGTATTTCGCTCCACCACGCACGGTAGATTCGCCAAGCAGGGGGGTACCGAGCTGTTTCTGGAGAGTGCTGAACCGAACTTCAGTGAACTTACACTCGCCGAGTTTTTCAAGCGCTTCCCGGAAGGAGAGTATCAATTTCGAGGGAAAGGACTTAAGGGAGAAACATTTGTTGGCACCTCCACATTTACTCATAACCTCGCCGCTGGACCGGAATTGGTGTCGCCTCTGGAAGGAGGAGCTCCGGTAGATCCCAATAACACCGTGATGACGTGGAAATCCGTAGGCGCCGCCAACGGTAGCCCCATTGCTGGCTATCAGGTGCTGGTTGTTCAGCGTCAATCCCGCTTTCCTGCTATTCCCAAAGTTGCGCTGGATGTAACGATGCCGGCGACGGCGACGAGCATGGCCGTTCCGGTCGGGTTTCTACTTCCTGGTACCCAGTATGAATGGGAGGTGCTCGCTATCGAGGCAGGCGGAAATCAATCACTGTCCACGTCCTTTTTTGAAACTGCGCCATAGTTAACCGCTGGCGCATGTGTGATGGCCCAACTACCTCGCAGTTTGGGCTCAAGTACCAATCTAGGGGCGGGGGTAGTTTAAAAGATTCCCGCCCCTAGATTGTCTTTAACAAAATTTTCTGCAAACTTTGCGCGCTTTAATTCCTGATCTGTATCCTGAAGCCACTTGGCGAACCATCGATTTTTCTTAGACTCCGTTTGCAGCTTGCGCATCGTCGGCTGTCTGTGGCGATCGGCTTGGAAGAAATCGCGCCAGTACCAAGGTAAATGTGCTGCCTTCCCCTAATGTACTCGTCACCGCGATGTCGCCGCCGTGGGCGCGCGCGATCGCCAGCGCCAGGCTCAAGCCTAAACCATTGCCACCCTGGGCACGGCTGCGATCGCAGCGGTAGAAGCGCTCAAAGATGCGGGACAGCTCATGCGTCGATATGCCGACGCCGGTATCGGCGATGGCGAGCTTTACTTGCGCACCGCCCTCGATCAAGGAAATCGTCACGCGGCCAGCGGCTGGCGTGTATTTCAAGGCATTGTCCAGCAGGTTGGCAAATACCCGTTGTAGCCGCTGCCGATCGCCGGAGACCCGGCATTGCTTCGGCAACTGGGTCGTGACGGTGACTTGATTGTCTTCGGCCACCGTCTGAAATAGGTCGCAGGCGTCGAGTACGACATCGACCAGATCAATATCTGAAATTTTCAGCTTGGCCGCACCCGACTCGGCCTCGGCGATGTCCAGGGTGGTATTGATAATGTCCAGTAAGCGGTCGCACTCCTCGATGATGTTAACCGCCAATGCCCCGCGGTCGGCCTTGCGTTTATCGCCGGTCAAGGACATTTCGGCAGCGGCGCGCATGCGTGCCAGTGGGCTTCTGAGATCGTGCGCCAGGTTGTCGGTCATTTCGCGCATGCCGCCGATCAGGGCCTGTATGCGGTCGAGCATGGTGTTGAACGTCTGTGCCAGATGATCGAGCTCGTCGCCCTGGGACCCGACCGGCACGCGCCGATCGAGCGCGCCGCGCGCGATCTCGTTTGCGGTTCGCGTGACCTTGCCAATAGCGCGTAACGCCCGTCGCGCCATAAACCATCCTATCGGTCCGCCGAGCAGGAACACGGCCGCGAGAGTGAAAAGGAATCCATGCAGGATCGCTGCGACCAATTCCTCGTCCTCCTCCAAGGACAGGCCGATCTCCAGCACTACGCCTGGGCCTATGGTTCCAATAATCCGGCGAACACCGTGTTCAAGCGCCGGCAAGTTAACAGTGTCGACTATCGATCCATGGTCCCCAGCTACTTGTCGCAGCGCCTGCACCGGCACGTTCTCGAGTCCTGGCCACAATAACAAGTTTGTCGCCGCTAACTGACGGCCATCGTCACTCCAGAGTCGAAGGAAAACCTGCTCTGCCTCCTGGTCTTTTGCATCGAGGGCCATCTCGGTTTTGACGCGCTCGATTCCTTGCGCCTGAAAAAAGGCCGCAAACTCGCCCAGATCCTCGTGCAATTCCTCGTCCGTGCGCTGCGAAATAAAAGTGGAAATCAAAAAATAGACGAAAACAAAAACCAGGATGTAGGAGGCCGCGAAAATAACCGCGTACCAGATCGTCAGACGCAGCGCCAGCGTATGCGGGAGCCGGTGAATTTTATTTAAGAACATAGCCCATCCCGCGCACCGTGTGGATCAGCGCGGTATCGAAGCCCTTGTCGATCTTGTCGCGCAACCGGCAGATGCGCGACTCCACGACGTTGGTCTGCGGATCGAAGTTGTAGTCCCAGACGTGTTCCATAATCATGGTCTTGGAAATCACCCGGCCGGCGTTGCGCGCCAGATACTCGAGCACGCCAAACTCGCGCGGCTGCAGGTCGATTTCC
>JANOTM010000077.1:0-3610 GCA_031416355.1 Gammaproteobacteria bacterium | reverse complement strand
AGGCGAGGGGCGCAGGCCAGGGATGGCCTGGTTGCGCCTTTGCACAAAATTGACTGTAAAGCTATGCACACAGCGCTCATAGCCATACTAGCAGTGTTGCTCGACCGACTGCTGGGCGAACCGCGTCGCGCCCATCCGCTGGTGGGTTTCGGGCGGCTCGCCTGTGCCACGGAGGCACGTCTTAATCGCACCGGCTTCAGCCCCAGCACAACGCGCATGCGCGGCGTGCTGGCCGTGAGCGTGCTGCTTATACCTATCGTCATGCTCAGCGCATTTGCCGTCCGAGTTCCGGTGCTGGCATCGGCAATGGAGGTACTGTTGCTCTATCTGGCCCTAGGTGGCCAAAGCCTGGGCCAACACGCACGTGCCGTGGCGCAAGCCTTGGACACCGGCGACCTGGCGCTCGCACGCACGCGCGTCGGCTACATGGTGAGTCGCGATACCGGCGCGATGCGGCCTGAGGATGCCGCGCGCGCAACCGTGGAATCGGTATTGGAAAACGGCAACGACGCGGTGTTCGGCACCCTGTTCTGGTTTGTGGTGGCCGGTGCGCCCGGGGCGGTGCTCTATCGTCTCGCCAACACCCTGGATGCCATGTGGGGTTACCGCTCGCCGCGCTATGTATATTTCGGTTGGGCGGCGGCGCGGTTCGATGACGTGCTGAATTTCGTTCCAGCGCGATTGACCGCGCTCACCTATGCCATTCTGGGTCGGTATACGCGCGCATGGCACTGCTGGCGCACCCAAGGTAATTTGTGGGAAAGCCCCAATGCCGGGCCGGTGATGGCGGCGGGCGCGGGTGCCTTGGGCGTGCAACTGGGCGGTTGCGCCATGTACCACGGTGCAGTGAAACAGCGCGCACTCCTGGGCGAAGGCGCACAACCTACCAGTAGCGACATAGCGCGCGCCGTGGCGCTGGTGAATCGCGGGCTGTGGCTTTGGTTGGGAGTGATCGTCATGGCTAGCATCTGGCTCGCATGAATCACGCACCCATAAACACCCATCACATAGAAATGGATGGACTGGTCCACGGTGGTCGCTTGCACGCGGCGGCCGTGGACTATGGCATCCCCGTGTCGCAATGGCTGGACCTCTCCACCGGCATCAATCCTGCGCCCTGGCCAGTGCCGCCGATACCGGCATCGGCCTGGGCGCGGCTGCCGGAAACGGAAGACGGATTAGCGCAAGCAGCACAACACTACTACGGCGCGACCCATGCCTTGCCCGTGGCCGGCTCGCAGGCAGCGATACAAGCGCTGCCTGCGCTACGCGACCGCCTGGGCCGCGTGGGCGTGTTGACCCCGGCGTATGCGGAACACGCGCATGCGTGGCAGCGCTGCGGACATCATGTGATTGCCCTTGCCGCACAGGAAATAGACCAAGCAATAAATATACTCGACGTGCTCGTGGTGGTGAACCCCAACAACCCCACTGGCCAATGTTTCACACCGGCAATACTGATGCACTGGCACGCACAGCTCGCGGCGCGCGGCGGTTGGCTGGTAGTCGATGAAGCTTTCATGGATGTCACACCGGAAGCAAGCCTGGCATGGGCGACACATCGAACCGGTCTCGTGGTGCTGCGTTCCCTGGGAAAATTTTTCGGACTGGCAGGGGCGCGCGTGGGTTTTGTCCTGGCGGAACCTACGTTACTCGGCCGCTTGCATCGACAACTAGGGCCGTGGGCCGTTGCCGGACCAGCACGTGCGGTAGCGCTACGCGCGCTGCATGATCAAACATGGCAAGTAGCCGCGCGCGTGCAACTGGCACAAGCAGCGCAGCGGCTCGCCGCGCTGCTGTCGCAACACGGACTGGCGACTAGCGGCGGGACCGCGTTGTTTCAGTGGATACAGACACCACGCGCCCCGTACCTACACCAGCGTCTAGCCCAGCACGCCATACTCACGCGGCTGTTTGACGAACCCTCGAGTATACGCTTAGGCCTGCCGGGCGACGAACCCGACTGGGCGCGGCTGGCGGCGGCGTTACAGGATATGCAGGTTGGTACTGAGTACAGCCACGGTTCATGAACGCAAGAACATTGATGATACAAGGCACCACCTCCGACGCCGGTAAGAGCACGCTGGTGACCGGCCTGTGCCGCGTACTCGCACGCCGCGGCGTACGCGTGGCGCCGTTCAAGCCGCAGAACATGGCGCTCAACAGCGCCGTGACCGTGGACGGCGGCGAGATCGGGCGCGCGCAAGCAGTGCAGGCACAGGCCTGCGGAATAGAACCTCACAGCGATATGAATCCAATATTGCTAAAACCGAACTCTGACGTAGGTGCGCAAATCATCGTACACGGTCATGCCGTGGGCAATATGCAGGCACGCGCCTATCACGACTATAAAGCCACTGCTATGGAGGCAGTGCTGGAATCGTATGCGCGCTTGTGCGCGCAGTACGACGTGATACTGGTCGAAGGCGCCGGCAGCCCGGCGGAGATCAACCTGCGTGATCGGGATATCGCCAATATGGGTTTTGCTGAGGCAGTAGATAGTCCGGTATTGCTCATTGCCGATATCGATCGCGGTGGCGTGTTCGCCCATCTTGTCGGCACCTTGGCGCTGCTTTCCGCCAGCGAGCAGGCGCGCGTCGTGGGCTTTGTGATCAACCGTTTTCGCGGCGATCAGGAACTCCTCGACCCGGGGCTGGCATGGCTCACCGAATACACGGGCAAACCGGTGATGGGCGTGCTGCCCTATTTACACGGTCTGCACCTGGAGGCGGAGGACGCGTTGCCGCACACGCGGGATGCGGGCATGCCACCCAAGCGCGACACTCGCGCATCCCTGCGCATCGGTCGCTCCCGGCGTCCTCGGCCGCCGCTCCCGGCGCGGCCCTACCTCCTCCATCCATGGAGTCGTGCCTCCCGCGACACTCGCGCATCCGTGCGCATCGGTCGCTCCCGGCGTCCTGCCTCCCGCGACACTCGCGCATCCCTGCGCATCGCCGTGCCGGCGTTGCCGCGGATTAGCAATCACACCGACTTTGATGCACTGCGTCTGCATCCGCAAGTGGACTTCCACTACATCGGACCAGGCGCAAACATACCGCCAGTGGATCTTATTATTCTCCCGGGAAGCAAAAGTGTGCGCGCCGATCTTGCATGGTTGCGTACTCAAGGTTGGGAGCACGCGTTGCAGCGGCACCTGCGCTATGGCGGCAAGTTGCTCGGCGTGTGTGGCGGATTTCAGATGCTGGGTTTGCGTGTACACGATCCCCTGGGCCTCGAAGGATCCGCGGGCGATACAGAGGGATTGGGATTTTTAGATGTATCTACCACGCTCGCGCACGATAAACAATTACACCAAGTGCGTGGCACTCTCGTACTGGATAATACACCAGTGACCGGGTATGAAATACATCACGGTATAACCCGCGGCCCAGCCCTCCAACGTCCGCTGATACAACTATCGGACGGCAGCGATGGCGCCATGTCGGACGATGCTCAAATTATTGGTACTTACCTCCACGGCTTGTTCGACTCACCACCGGCGTGCGCGGCCTTGCTGCGCTGGGCGGGATTACAGCAGGCTCTAGCCTTCGATTATCCACAGTTGCGAGAAGCGGGTATCGAGCGCCTCGCCGATGCGGTGGAACAACAC
>JANOTM010000076.1:0-5392 GCA_031416355.1 Gammaproteobacteria bacterium | reverse complement strand
GTCATGTGGGCGGCGCGCGCTTTGGAGCGCATAGGCGATCACGCCAGCAATATTTGCGAGTACGTCATTTACCTGGTCAAGGGCAAGGACGTACGTCACACCCGGTTGGAAGACATCGAAAAGGAGGTGCTGGGGGAAAATGTATAAGTGACTGTTAGTCGTCTATTTTTTAAATGGCTGGACAAAATAAACATAAAAAACCTGGGGGCGTAATATGAAAACAACGCAACGTCATTTCCAGACTGCGTTAGTTGCCGGCCTGCTGCTCGTCGTGATCGTCTTGCCGTCACGGGCCGCGGATGTACGCGGCCTTGCCAGGCTGGGCGCCGACTTCGGTGGCGATACCCTGGTTGTCGCCCAATTCATACTGGCACCAGCGCAAAAATCAAAGCCAACGAAGGTTTCTACCTCGGCGGCGGAATGTCGATACTCAATGACGCCAAGAAACTGTCCCTAGACCTAACGGCGACCTGGAAATACACCAGCATAGAAGCCGTGAATCAAACCTTCGAATTTACCCGCTTCCCACTGGAAGTCCTGGGTTTCTATCATTTTTCCGGCGCCGAAGGCGCGCGCATCGGCGGTGGCTTGAGTTATCAGTTGAACCCAAAGTTTAAAGCCGATGGTAACTTGAGCAACGGCACGGCGAAGTTTGACAATGCCACAGGCTACGTCGTCCAGATAGACTACACCAGGGCGCATTTAAATTATGGGATACGCTATACCGCAGCGAAATACGAGATCAACGGTGCGCAAGCCGCCACCGGCGACGGTCCAGGTCTTTTCGTAGGCGGCGTATTTTAGCCGGACCATAGAAAAAAATCAGCGCGCGCTTGCTGGCCACGCCGCGATCAAACCGAGTCCTCGCGCAACCACTGGGCCACGCGCCCGGCAAAATAGGTGAGCACGGCGTCGGCGCCGGCGCGCTTGAACGCGAGCAGGGATTCCATGACCACGGCCTTTTCATCAAGCCAGCCGTTTTGGCTGGCCGCCATGAGCATGGCGTATTCGCCGCTCACCTGATAAACGAAGGTCGGCGCGCCGAAGGTGTCTTTTACCCGGCGCACGATGTCGAGATAGGGCATGCCGGGCTTGATCATGACCATGTCCGCGCCCTCTTCCAGGTCCAGGGCCACTTCGCGCAGGGCTTCGTCGGAGTTGGCGGTATCCATCTGATAGCTGTATTTGTTGCCGCTGCCGAGATGGGCGGAGGAACCGACCGCCTCGCGGAACGGGCCGTAAAAGCTGGAGGCGTACTTGGCCGAATAGGCGAGTATGCGGGTGTGGATGTGGCCGGTGGCCTCCAAGGCATCGCGGATGGCGCCTATGCGTCCATCCATCATGTCCGAGGGCGCGACCACGTCGGCGCCGGCCTCGGCCTGGCACAGGGCCTGTTTCACCAGTGCCGTGACGGTTTCGTCGTTCAACACATAGCCGCTGGGATCTGTGAGTCCATCCTGGCCGTGGGAGGTGTACGGGTCCAGGGCCACATCGGTGATGACACCCAGTTCCGGCAAATGCTTTTTGAGCGCGCGCACCGCGCGCTGCGCCAAGCCGTCGGGATTCCACGCCTCCTCGGCGCCGTGGGATTTTTTTTCCGCACCCACCACCGGAAACAAAGCGAGCGCCGGAATTCCCAAGTCCGCCCAGGTATGGGCCGCGCGCAACAACACGTCCACCGACATACGCTGGACCCCGGGCATGGAGGCCACGGCCTCGGTCTTGTTGCTGCCCTCTATGACGAATACCGGCTGTATCAGGTCGTCCACACTGAGACGACTTGAACGCACCAGACGGCGACTGAAGTCATCACGCCGCATGCGGCGTGGGCGGACACGGGGAAATCCGGTGTGACGGACGGGGTTCACTGTTTCCTCCGCAGACAAAATGGCCCGGCATAACCGGGCCTGTTTAAGATTACAGCCAAACGCTTACTTCTTTTTCTTGGCTTTCTTTACGGCCTTCTTGGACGATTTTTTGGCCGATTTCTTTAGCGCCTTTTTCTTAGGCGCCGCCTTCTTTGGCGCCGCCTTCTTTACCGACTTCTTGGCGGCCTTCTTTTTCGGCGCAGCCTTCTTGGCGGTCTTCTTTTTCATGGCGGGTTTCTTGGCCGCCGGTTTTTTGGCGGCGGGCTTGGGCGTGGGCTTAGGCATGGCCGCAGCCTTGGGTTTGGGTTTGGCAGCAGACATGGGCTTAGCGGGCGCTGATTTGCTTGCCACCGGTGGCATGGTGACACCGGCCAGGGGGCGCATTTGTGCGTCGATAATGTCACTGATGGTCTTAAAGATATCGGTGATACTACCCACACCCTTGGCGGTACGCAGCTTGCCCTGGGCCTTGAAGTAAGAAACCAGTGGGGCGGTCTGCTCTTCGTACACTTTAAGGCGATTACGCACGGTGGGTTCATTGTCGTCCGAGCGATGTTGTAGCATGCCGCTACACTTGTCGCACTTGCCGGAGACCCGGGGCACCGAGTAGTAAATGTTATAGATGGCCCCGCAGGCGCCGCAGGTACGACGACCGGTAATGCGCTTCATCAGCACCTCGGTGTCCACGTCCACCAGCAGCGCCAGCTGCAGGGGCTGCCCAACCCGGGCCAGCATGGCGTCCAGGGCCTGGGCCTGGGGGATGTTGCGCGGGAAGCCGTCGAGGATAAAACCGGCCCTGGCATCGGGCTTGGCCAGGCGCTCCTGGATCATACCCAGCACGATGTCATCGGCGACCAATTGGCCGGCATCCATGGCGACCTTGGCCTTTCTCCCCAGGTCCGAGCTGGCGGCCACCGCTGCGCGCAATAGATCCCCAGTGGAAATTTGGGGAATTTTGTACTTATCAATCAGAAACTTAGCCTGCGTTCCCTTGCCGGAACCCGGCGCTCCCAGTAATACTATCCGCATGGTTTTTCTCTCACTGTAGGTTCGTAGCCTAACCCTTACCTGGCTATGTTTTTGTCCTGCCCCTAGCGGGGTCCGCTGCCACGCTAAAGCTACTTTTTTCCCTGGCATACGTCAATGGTTTTAAGGTCATAAATATTGCCTATCCACCGATTTAATCTTTACCGAGAACCCCTGGATATTTTCAGTTACCCTTAATGTTTGGCGGTCCGGTTGTTATTATCCGGCTTTTCATAGGCGCATACTAAACACGGCATGAACCCTATCCCCGAATTCACCGAGACCGAGCTTTGGACGGTGCGCACCGCCTTGAGCGAGCGCTATGGAAAATCCATAGAACTGCGGCTGGCCGACAGCGAGCTGCGGCTCAACCTGGAATCCACCACCCTGACCCCGTGCCCGACGATTTTCTGGGCCGAGGGCGGGGTGAATTTTATTATCTTCAAGGTTGGCGAGAGCGAATACCGCAGCCAGTTTTTTTACCGCAACCGCGAACAATTCGGCACCGGGCGCGACTATTACGACAACCTGGCCGAATGTGTCACCATTCTGTTGCAGGTACAGGCGGACCACGAACGCAGCCGTAATCTCAAGGCCGACACACGCTGATTATTCTTATTCGATAAGCACACCCTAAAACCATGCTTTATAAATACACCCTCAAGGAATAAGCACCATGGCCACCAAAGCCAAACCAAGAAATGCCTTCTACGCCCAATCCGGTGGCGTTACCGCGGTCATCAATGCCTCGGCCTGCGGCCTCATCGAAACCGCGCGTAAACACAAAAACAAGATCGGCAAGGTGTACGCCGGGCGTAACGGCATCATCGGCGCCCTGACCGAAGACTTGATCGACACCGGCAAGGAATCGTCCTCCGCCATTCGCGCCCTGCGTCATACGCCTTCCGGTGCCTTCGGCTCCTGCCGTTTCAAGCTCAAGAGCCTGGAGCAGAACAAGGCCGAATATCAACGCCTGATCGAGGTATTCAAGGCCCACGACATCGGTTACTTTTTCTACAATGGCGGCGGCGACTCCGCCGACACCTGCCTTAAGGTCTCGCAACTGTCCCAGACCATGGGCTATCCGATACAGGCGATCCACGTGCCCAAGACCGTGGACAACGATCTGCCCATCACCGACAACTGCCCGGGCTTCGGTTCCGTGGCCAAATACATTGCCGTGAGCACGCGCGAAGCCAGCTTCGACGTGGCGTCCATGGCCAAGACCTCCACCAAGGTGTTCATCCTCGAGGTCATGGGCCGCCACGCCGGCTGGATCGCCGCCGCAGGTGCCTTGGCCTCTACCAAGGACACCGAGATACCCATCGTCATCCTGTTCCCCGAGGTCACCTTCGATAAGGAAAAATTCCTCGCCAAGGTCAGCGCCAACGTGAAGAAATACGGTTACTGCACCGTGGTGGTATCGGAAGGCGTCAAGAGCGCCGACGGCAAGTTTCTCGCCGACCAGGGTCTGCGCGATGCCTTCGGCCACGCCCAGCTCGGCGGCGTGGCGCCGGTGGTGGCCGGCATCATCAAAGAAGGTCTCGGCCTCAAATATCACTGGGGTGTGGCGGATTATTTACAACGCTCCGCGCGCCATATCGCCTCCAAGACCGACGTCGACCAGGCCTATGCCATGGGCAAGGCCGCGGTCGAGTATGCTCTCAAGGGCCATAATTCGGTCATGCCCACCATCGTGCGCGCCTCCAGCAAGCCTTATAAATGGAAGGTCGGCATGGCGTCCCTGGATAAGGTGGCGAACGTGGAAAAAATGATGCCGGCGGATTACATCAGCGCCGACGGCTTCGACATCACCGCCAAGTGCCGCAACTATCTGGAGCCGCTTATCAAGGGTGAAGACTACCCGCCGTATAAAGACGGGATGCCGCAGTATGTGCGTTTAAAGAACGTTGCGGTGAAAAAGAAGCTCAAGGCTGAGTTTAAAATATAAAGGCAGCAGCAGCGGAAAGGAGGAATTCCTTGCCACTGCTGCTTGCAACTGAGGACTACCATGACCCTCGATAAAGCACGAGAACTACTGAAAGTTCAGGCCGGCTTCGGCGGTTTTTACAATGGTAACTCCGCCAAGTTAATTCTGTCCGAGGTCATGCGCGAGCATGGCCAGGCGGCGGTGGATCAGTTGATACGCGAAACCGAACTGGACAAGGTGTTCGGTTTCGAGGCCGGCACGGTTTTCAATGGCGGCCTGGCGGTTAAAGATAAATATTCGAAAGATAAGTATTCGTAAAGAATTTTAAGGAATGCCTGGCCCTCACCCCTCCTCCTCTTCGCAGGAGCAGGGTTTAAGCCGAAAGGCACTTAACTTAAGGCAGTTCGATGTAGTGTGGGTTAGGCACGCAGTTTGTGCCGTAACACGCTAGGTGTGTCGCCAAGCACTCATTAAAAAGGCGTTGTGTTGCTACGCAACGTTGGGTGGGTTACGCAAAAAACGCTCACCCGCCCTACATCGCATAGAACTGCCTATGCCTGGTAGGTTG
>JANOTM010000075.1:0-4684 GCA_031416355.1 Gammaproteobacteria bacterium | reverse complement strand
CAACCTACCGGGCTTTTTTTGCCGCCGCTGATGCGAAGCGCTAGGTCTTGTTGCGTGATGCGCAACGCGCTATAGTTAGAGCATGATTCAATCATTCCGACACAAGGGGCTAAAAAAGTTCTTTGAGTAGGGAAGCGCGGCGGGTGTCCAACCGCATCACTCCAAGCGACTACGCATGCTTCTGGTGGCCCTGGATACGGCTCTATCCATTGAGGATATGAATGTTCCTGGGTTCCGATTACATGCTTTAAAAGGGTTAGAGCGTGGTCGATGGTCTGTATGGGTAAATGGAAACTGGCGCTTAACGTTCGAGTTCAAAGACGGACACGCCTATGTCTTGGATTACGAGGACTACCACTAATGGCCATGCATAATCCCCCCCATCCTGGCGAGTTCATTGTTCAGGTTTATCTAGAGCCCAACAAACTTAGCGGCCGCGAGCTGGCTGGGAAGCTTGGCGTGGCGGCTTCAACGCTGAATCGCATTCTTACCGGCACTAGCCGTATCAGTCCTGAAATGGCGTTGCGCCTTTCTAAGGCTCTCGGCCGTTCTCCGGAAAGTTGGCTGGCCATGCAGTACAACCACGATCTCTGGCACGCGAAGCAGCGAGTAAAACTCGGCAATGTTGGGAAAATCCGGCTAACGGCAGCTTAATAAACCACAGCGCTTAAAAGAGCGAGTCGATGGAATAGCCGCTCTTCTCCAGCATCACACGCAGGCGCCGCAGGGCCTCCACTTGAATTTGGCGCACGCGTTCGCGGGTTACGCCGATATCCGCACCCACTTCTTCCAGGGTGGAGATTTCGCGGCCGTTCAGTCCGAAGCGACGCTCTACTACCTCGCGCTGTTTATCGTTGAGTTCGTTTAGCCAGGCGCGGATCTGGGCATGCAGGTCTTCGTCCTGCATAATCTTTTCCGGGTCCGGGGTGCGGTCATCGGCGATGGCATCCAGCAGCGAGCGGTCCGGGTCGGAATCCAGAGGTGCATCGACCGAACTGATGCGTTCGTTTAAGCCGAGCATGGCCTTGACGTCTTCGATGGGCTTATCGAGTAGCGTCGCCACTTCTTCCGGCGTGGGTTCGTGGTCCATCTTCTGCGAGAGGTAGCGCGCCGCGCGCAGATAAATGTTGATTTCCTTTAGCACGTGCACCGGCAGGCGTATGGTGCGCGTCTGGTTCATGATGGCGCGCTCTATAGTCTGGCGTATCCACCAAGTGGCGTAAGTAGAAAAGCGGAACCCACGTTCAGGGTCGAACTTTTCCACCGCCCGGATCAGGCCCAGATTGCCCTCTTCGATCAGATCGAGCAGCGCCAGACCGCGGTTCATATAGCGCCGGGCGATCTTGACCACCAACCGTAGGTTGCTTTCTATCATGCGCTTGCGCGCGGCTTGGTCGCCCTTGCGCGATTTGCGCGAGAAAAATACCTCTTCTTCGGCGCTCAGCAGCGGGGAGAATCCAATTTCCTTTAAATACAGGCGGGTGGCATCCGCCTGCAGGGTGGGTTCCGGGGTCTCGGCGCGTTCCGCTGGTTCTTCGCGCACGCGCTTGGCGACGGGTGCCTCTTCATCCGCATCCGCCTCCGCATCGGCGTCCGGGGGTGTAGCCTCCTCGGCCTCTTGATCGGGGTCTAGCTCGGCCCTGACGGCGGGATCGGCGTCTTCATCGGTGTCATCGTGGGGAACTACTCTGATATCCGACTCCTCGACATCGGCATGGTCGGGGGGAGGATTTTTTCCAGCGGGAGTTTTGCGGCGCGCCATAGTGTCTTTCTGAAGGTTTCCCTGGGGTTTCCGTTCTCGAACTTATCTTTTCGGGAGATATTTCAATGGATCGACCGGCTTACCATTACGCCGGACCTCGAAATGCAACTTAACCCGGTCGGTGCCGCTGTCGCCCATGGCCGCAATCTTCGCGCCGCGCTTCACGCTATCACCTTCCTTAATGTAAATCCTCTCGTTATGGGCGTAGGCACTTAAGAATTCATCGTTATGTTTGATGATAATAAGCTGACCATAACCGCGAAGTCCACTCCCGTGATAAACCACGCGCCCGTTGGCAGCGGCGCGCACCGCTTGGCCGCGGATTCCTATGATATCCAATCCTTTTCCCGAACCGCTGTCGGTGAAGTTTCTGAGTATCTTTCCCTCCGTCGGCCATACCCAGGAGAAAGCCGTGTCTAGGCGCTCCCCAGCGCGTTCCCTGGGATGCTCCTTAGCAGCTGAAGGACGCGGTGGGGGTGTGGGCTTGACCATAGGCGAGGGTTTCTGGGCCTGGGTCACAATCGTGGGTCGTGGCGTGGGTTTAGGCAACTTTCTTGGCGGAGCTTGCGGTGCTGCCCGTGCCTTGGCCTCAAGAGGCCTTGTGCCCATACTGCCGCCGGTGCCGGCCGGGACCGCAGGAGGTAATGTCGCGACCTGGGGCCGCGCATTGCGCTTTGGAGGATACAGCCGCAGCCGCTGCCCGGGCACGATAGTATAAGGCGGGGGTAGATGATTCCAGGTGGCGAGATCGTGATAATCCTGGCCCGACTCCCAAGCGATGCTGTAGAGGGTATCGCCATGGAGTACGGTGCGGTATTCGGATTTGGGCTGGCGCGAGGCCATGGTGTCATCCGTGACCGGCACCGTGGGGCGGTGGCCGCCACAGGCGGCGGGCACGAGGATCAGCAACAATAAAATGGGGGTTACTTTCGCGCGCATTTTTTTGTAGCCTGGCTACCCCGGCATCGCACCGGATCAACCGGGTTCCCGGACCAAGGGTACAAAATTCACCGGCCCGAGCTGCTCCATCACAAAGCCCTCGCTACCGCGCGTCACCAACACCAGCTCCTGGACCTGCTTTTCACCTATAGGTATCACCATGCGGCCGCCGGGAGCGAGCTGTTCACACAAGGCCATGGGAATGGCATCCGGCGCCGCCGCCACCAAAATACCGTCGTAGGGGGCGTGTTCCGGCCAGCCCCAGTTGCCGTCGGAAAGCTTGAGACGGAAATGACGGTGACCCAGATCTTGCAAACGCCGCCGGGCGAGCTTGTGCAGGGGTTCTATGCGCTCAACCGAATACACGTCTTCCACCAGCGCCAGGAGTATGGCCGTCTGATAACCGGAACCGGTGCCGACCTCCAGCACCTTGCTTAGAGGGCCGCCGGCCAGCAGGACTTCGGTCATGCGCGCAACGATATAGGGGCGGGAAATAGTCTGACTATAACCAATGGGCAGAGACGAGTCCTCGTAGGCGCGGCTGGCCAGGGCCTCATCCACAAACAGGTGGCGCGGAACATGCAGCAGCGCCGACAGGACACGCTCGTCACGAATGCCGCTGGCGCGCAGACGCTGAATCAGGCGCTCGCGCGTACGCAGCGAGGTCATGCCTATGCCGAGCGGGCGCTGGCTCATGCACGCGGCTTTTTACCCAGCCAGGAAGCGACCTGATCCAGGGCAGCAAAGCGCGTCAGATCGACCAGCAAGGGGGTAATAGAGACACAACAACGCCGGATGGCGTCGAAATCCGTACCCGGCCCGGCGTCCGCTTCTTTTCCGGGTGCGCCAACCCAGTAAATAGGATTGCCGTGGGGATCAGCGGCCTTGATCACCGGCTCGGCCTTGTGCCTATGACCGAGGCGCGTTGCCTCAAAACCGGCGATTTCCGCGAACGGCACATCCGGGACGTTGACATTGAGTATGGTATCCGCAGGCAAGGGGTCGTCGCGCAACTGATCCAACAGACGCACCACCACCCGCGCCGCGGTTTCGTAGTTGACACAAGTCTTGCCCGCCAAAGATACGGCGATGGCCGGCAAACCGAGAAAGCGGCCCTCCATAGCGGCCGCCACGGTACCGGAATAAATCACATCATCACCCAGATTGGCGCCGCGATTGATGCCGGCAATGACGATATCCGGCTCCATCGTTAGCAGGCCGGTGATGGCCAGGTGCACGCAATCGGTGGGTGTGCCATCGACGTAGAAAAATCCGTTGCTGCCTTTTTGCACCCGCAAGGGCGTGGTAAGGGTGAGGGAGTTACTGGCACCGCTGCGATCACGCTCGGGCGCGACCACGTCCACTTGTGCCAGCGGCTGCAACACCTGCGCCAGGCACGCCAGGCCGGGGGCTAAGTAACCATCATCGTTGCTCAGTAAAATGCGCATTGCCGGGCAAGATACAGAAAACCGTGGGTAAAACCAATCAATCGCGGTAATTTCTTATTCGACTTTGAAAAATCACCAGGGTGGAGGTGTTTTCACTTGGCTGTACGCGCTACCGCGCGAGCTTTAAAACCTAATTGCGGGTCCCGCCCCGGCCGCTCTCGCGCATCCATGCGCTCCGCGGCACTCGCACATCCCTGTGCATCGCGGGCGGGGTACTTTCTTGTCGCCACAAGAAAGTACCCAAAGAAGGGCCTCCTATCGCTCGCCGGGCGAAAATCACGCCCGGTCCCCTGCGCTCCTCGCCCCACCGGGGCTCCGCTACTCGTAACGCCACTGTCGATGGCGTTACTCAGACAGTGCTCGCGCAAACCTCCCTGGTGGGGCTGCGGTGCGCGGCGAGCGCTAGGGGGGGGTTTACATCAACCCCAAACCAACACCCACAAGCCTCTACTATCTGTCGATGGGAGAAATCTAATCACGACGGTAACTATCTCAATGCCAGTTCGGTAGGTTGGGCTGAACTTGTGAAGCCCAA
>JANOTM010000074.1:0-25292 GCA_031416355.1 Gammaproteobacteria bacterium | reverse complement strand
TATTAGCTCCAGAAAACTAGACGATTCTGATCGTCGCGGCCCGTATCTAAGTTCCAGTTGCCAATACGCGCGAAGCAGGCATCTTCAGACTCGAGCACGCCTCGCGCCACCGTCGCCCATACGTTCGCGACGTTCTCAGCTGCCCGGTTAAAAATATCATCGTAGTCTTGACGCCCACCCGGTACCTGTAGATCTTTGATGTATTGGAAATCTATGTCGCTGACAGCAGGGTAAGTAAGCCCCTGCCCCGCTGCTATATGCCGAGCGATCGGGATGAGGCGGTTGCCCTCCTCGCCAATATCATCGACCATGAGTTTGAAGCGCTGGTGCCATTTGTCCATGTCAGGCGGGTTGGCCTTGAAGTCAGCGGCGTGCACGTTGCTTAGCATTGAGCGCCAAGCCGCTTGGATGTCGGCATCAAGTTTCCCGGCATTGCCACATCCACAAACGCCGGAATCCAGGTGTTCGGATAAACCGATATCGCCTAGATTGAGACGTTGAAAGATGTACGTGTCTTGGTGCATCTCACATATTCTATGGGCGCCCTTGTTTTGCGCATAGGGTCCGACCTTAATCTCTGTCACGGGGTGTATCGTTACATCGGTCGTAACATGCGCGGCGTAGCCTAGCAACCACGCCAGTACCTTGCGCTGCGTCTCACCTTTGAGCCCCCGTGCATAGCGGACACCCGCGTGTATCATCTCGCCTGTCCGAGTGTAATGCATGGTGTCCGCCCATTCCTCAGCGCGCTTGTCACCCACGGCCAAATACGGATAGTCCGGGCTGACTGCACCGAGCTCACAAAAACGAAAATAATCGAGAATTGCCGAGATCGCTTTCTCAGGAAAGCCGGGGACTTGTTCGAGCCGCTGCGGTTCGCGAAGTATATTCACCAAAGTGATGTGTGCGTATGCGCCCGGCATGAAATCTCCTCTGTCGTTCCTGTTTGTTTTTTAAACTTCCCACTCTCACGGACTCCCAAATAAAGAGGAGGATCGTGGAATCGCAGAAAACCCGGGTCAGATTCTAGTTTCTCCGAATATTAGAGAAAACTAGGATCTGCCCCGGGTTTCCGGGTTTCTGTTTATTTTGACCCTATTTTCGGTTTATGCCCGGCAGAAATTGTTCTTTGCTCAATCGCCCAGAGTCAAGTCGCGCAGCGACTTCCTGCATCACCTCATCTTACTGCTCTCTAGACAATGAGCGCATCTCTTTTGAGTGCAACTTAATCGATTTGGTTTGCTGCGCAATAAAATGCAGCGGATTGATTGTAATACCTAACTTGCTATATGGAAAGTTCGGGACAGGTCCCAAGGTTTCCTCCCAAATTATTATTGTCTTTCAATAACCTGGTCAGTAGTCTTAGGTAAAAACAGAATATGCACGGCAGACAACCTGGGGTTTCCCACCACTAACAGCGATTTCACCTCTTCGGCCGCTGCCCCAGCAGCACCGATTTGTCTGTCGGCGCATGGCGAAAGAAACCCTTCAGTCCGAATCGATTGAGCTGGTAGTAAAAAAAACAACCGATGCACCAGCCCAGATAGGATACCAGCGTCAGACCAAACAGTATCCCAACGATAATCCATCCGGCTGTGCCATACCCCGCATAAAGCAAGGTGATGGCGATCAACACCGTTAACGCTCCGATGAGCTGACCGAAGGCGTGCGGTTGAATATTATCCAGACGATAATCGGAGTGCATGATCCCCAGGGGTCTGACCATCATTCGGTAGATGAGAACGAAGGGGCTGAGCGGCCGATAAAAGCCGGTTACTAAAAACACCGCTCCCAGTGCAATGAGATAGGCAGACTCCTTATATACAAAGGCCAGTACCGCCAACAGCATGGTGAGAAGCTGGCCCAGTTTTATTTCCGCGTGATCGACTTGCGTAGTCATGTGGCCCTTCCGGTTTTGGCAGTGGCTTCATGCTACGCTATACAAATGTTCGGTATCTACTCATACAATTGAATACCAGTTATACAATTATGAATAACATCAATTGGGACGATTTTCGTTACTTCCTAGCTGCCGCCGAGTTAGGAACGCTATCGGCAGCGGCGAAACGCCTGCACTCCAATCAACCCACCGTCGGCAGACATATCGACGCCCTGGAAATCGCGCTCGGCCTGAAGCTATTCCAGCGTCATAAAAAAGGGCTCACGTTGACGCAAGAGGGGATGCGGGTGTTGGAGCAGTCGGAGCTTATGCAAAGCGGGGTGCACAGCATTCAGAGAATGGTCGAGGGCGATTACCAGCAATTACGCGGCAGCGTGCGCCTGGCCTTACCCGAGGGTTTGTGCAATGAGATCATCATTCCTCGATTAGAAGAATTTTATCAGCATTACCCGAATCTTCGCCTGATACTCAACGTGTCATCGCGCACCGCCAACCTCACGCGCGGTGAGGCGGATATTGCGATTCGCTTGTTTCGGCCCAAAGAAACCGACTTGGTGACACGCCAACTGACGGACATGGCGATGGGATTTTACGCCGGCCGCAAATATCTCCAAACACATGAACCGCCGGTAACTCTCGCGGACTTAATCCAGCATCGCATTATCGGCTACGGCGATGAACTGGCCGGCCTGCCGGAAAACCAATGGCTGCTCGATCACGTTCCGAAAGACGACTGGGCGCTGCAAAGTGACAGCACCACCAGCCGCTTGCGCGCGACGGTGTGCGGCCTGGGTATTTCCATTCAACCGTGCATGTTTGCCAACGCCAATCTAGATCTCATCCAGTTACTGGATAACTTATCATTGCCGACTCATAAAGTCTGGATCACTTATCACTGCGATCTGAGACATATTCTGCGGATCCGAGTCACCGTGGAATTCCTGATCGCAATCTTTGCTGGCAAAACAGCTTAACTCAGAAAACCCCAGGTCATCTTCGGCAACTGTCCTTTTCGCAAACCCGCTCAAACAAATGTCCGAAGCGCCTGGAAAGTTCATAACGATGATCGGCAAACCACCCATAGGCCAGATCGGCTAACCGACGGGGAACGATACTCAGAGGGAGATACACCCACCACCAACCAACGGCGCGGTAGGACTCGATGAGTGGCTCCACTCCCACGATCATGCGTCCATCGGCGGTAATGCCGTGCATGCGTCCCATGAGTGCCTCCATGGTGACACCATAGGTGGTCGGATCGAACTCTTGCGACTGAATATCGATGAAGCCCAGCAGGCCATGGCTATCCCGACGCATGAGCTTGTGTTTTTCCCAGGAACAGATGGGGCAAGCGCCGTCGTAGAGCAAAGTCAGTTTCGGTTGAATCATGTCGCGTCTCCTTAATAGGGCTTCAGTACCATTAGAAAGAATATCCCCACCATGGCGATAAAGGCGGGCACACCCAGCCAGATCCAGATTTGCGCGTAGCGCCAATAGCAACCGGACAGTGGCTGACTCCACTGGGCGGCGTCTGCCGCCAGGTTGCGCATGCGCAGTTGCAGCCACACCACCGGCAGCCAGCAGACTCCGGCGATGCCATAGAGCACGAGAGAAAATACTATCCAGCCACTCCATGAATAACCCGCCGCGTGCATTAACCAAACCCCGGACAGTGGTTGGAAGATGATCGTGGGCAGCGTGAACATCCAATCGGCGCGTACCACGTGCCGGGTCACGGCGGCGGTAATCTGCGCATCCCGGGTGCGGTTTGCGCTCCACATAAAATAGGCCGTCCCAAGGCCAGTACCGAACAAGAGCGTGGCGGAAAGAATATGCAGCGTTTTGATGATGCCGTAGTCCATATCATGCCTTGGCTGACGCCACCATTAAGCCAGTTAACACGACCGCCAACGGCAGGTTCTTCACCAGAGGGCCAAAGGGATCGATCCATAGCGTCGGCGCCACCCACGACAAGGCGACCGTATAGCACACCATTACTGCGAGTTGCATCCCCCACAAGACCCTCCCCGGTGCCAGCAGCGTGGCCACACCGAGTGCGACATTTATGCCGCAGGCAACGATGAAGGCGCCTGCGGCAAGGCTGGGTGATAATCCCAGCGTCGCCAGCAGTGCCAGGCCTTGGTCGCGGGCAAATATCCAACTCACTACGCCAGCCATCAGCCACACGATGGCGATGCTGGTCAACAGCAGGGGGCGTAGCCACGACCATACCGCTCGCATGCGCAGAGTATCGGCTTCATCCGCTGAGATAAAATCATTCAGTGCCCGTGGGACATAACCCAAGATTATTTGCGTCTCAGCTACCGGGCCGGTATTTCCGCTCACGAGCATACGCAGGGTTTCGGTGCTGAGCGCGCCACTCTTTAAGACATCACCGACCCGCGCTGCAAGGCGGATTAGTACCAGCGGTACTGGAAACATGATGGTCTTTCCCAGCCCCAAAGACTTGCGATAGGCCGCAAGCATGGCGCGCATACTCACCGCTACCGGACCGACTGCCACGATAGTCTGTTTGATCGCGCGACCGTGCTCGATGAGCTTGACGACCATGGCAACGAGATCGTCGATATGTATCGGTTGCATGCGCTGCTCGCCTCGACCTACCAAGGGGATCACCGGCAGGCTCGCAAGATGCAGGAACAAAAGCGTACTTGCCCCGCGCTGCCCGAATACCACCGATGGCTGCACGATGGTCCAGTCTAGTGCGCTTGCGCGCAGATCATTGTCTGCCGCGCGCTTGGTGTGATGATAGCGGCTGACGGCGCCTGCGTCCGCGCCGAGCGCCGAGATTTGGATCACGCGGCGGACACCGCTTTGCTCGCACGCCTGGAACAGCGCGCGCGGAGCCAGATGGTGTAGCTCGGTGTATGTCGCCTGCGCACTCTCGCGCAATATACCGACCGCGTTGATCACGACCTCCACGCCGGCCAGACGTGGCAACCATGCCGCGGCCGTGAGGTCGCGCATGTAATCCACCGCGATGGTCTCCGTGTCTGAAGACGGGTGCAGCTCGCCGGTGCGGTGCACGCACGCGACCACGTCATGACCCTTATTCCGCAATGCGGCTGCGATCGATGAGCCGATAAAGCCGGTAGCGCCGGTTAAGAGAATGCGCATGTCTTACTCCTTGGGAGAATTTTCGCTGGCGAACCTTTCGCTTATCATCCTTTGCCTGACTGTCTTAAACAGGCTGCGCCCTACTAACGCAAAGGCGGTAAGGTGGCCCAATAAAATTGCCAGCATGATCCGCCGCGCAACCTGCGTGGTATTTTGCAGAGGGTCGGGGCTGAAGATAACCGTCACCGCCAGAGGCGCGATGAGCAGCATCAACAGCGTGTAGCGCAACCAAAAGTCGGTGCTGCCCGGTTTATCGCAAAGCTGGTTCAGCATTTCCCGCAGGGCGCCGTGCAGCCACCACCCCATTAACGCGCTCATGGTAATGCTTCCGGCGATACTGATCATGAGTACATATTCGCTATTCATATGTGCCTCCTTGGTAGTTTCTCTAATTTCTGTTAATACAGAAATATACGGATAAAAAAATGCAGGCCTAGCCCAGCAGCTTTTTCGCCTTCAGCCCGGTTTTCAGCCACGCGACGACATTGGCGTCGGGTAACTGTTTTACCTCGTCGAAAATGCCGGTGATCAATTCCATAAACGCCAGGGTATCCGCCATGCGCACCCGCACCGCCTTCGGCGTATCGTTCCCGGCCTGGTTGACGCAGTCGCGCAAAACGGCGAGCGTCGGGTCCAGTTCGCGTTTCTTGCGCTCTTCTATCACTATGCGAAAAATATCGCGCACGTCACGGTGGGTTTCGAAATGATCGCGGCGGTCGCCCTCAACATGCACCATCTTCGCCAGCCCCCAACTTTGCAACTCACGGATGCTCGTGCTCACGTTGGAGCGCGCCACGCGCAACACCTCGGCGATGGTCTCCGCCGTCAGCGGCGCCTCGCTCAGGAATAACAGGGCATGGATCTGCGCCATGGTCCGATTCACCCCCCAACGGTTCCCCATCTCGCCCCAATGCAGGACAAAGCGTTTCATTACCGGCGATAGCTTCATAAGGCTTCCTTCTATCATTTCTGTAATTACAGAAATAGCGCAAATACCTCTGGGTGTCAAGGGCCGCCGGGACAACCGGTCACAATACGCTAACGCTCTGGGAAGATGCAGAGGCAAAAATAGGGATAGAGGAGACCGGCAGCGTATGGTTAGCGATCTCGTTATAATCTACAGTGGGCGTTGTGCCATAACCTTTGAATACTGTTCTCGCTTGCGTGCCGTCTCCGCCACAATCTGAGGCCAGCGTGTCTCCGTGAATGCGGCAGACTCGAATGCCTCTGCTGGTACCGCCTGCAGCACATCGATGCGCCGCGTGACATACGCCTCTTTCGCCGGGTCTTCTGTCGCAAGTTGCGCAACTTGCTCGGTCAGGTTGAGGGCGATACGTTGATGACCTTGCTGCAATTCCGCTGCGATGTGTTGGCGAACAATATGTATGCTCGCATCAAGCTGCTGGAGGCTGTGTTCGCTTTGGCGGTGCAAAGAACCAAAGCTATTTGCCAGGCGACTTTCCAAACACAGCAGGGGATGCATGACAAGAAAGCGCACACCGCTCCATTCCACCTTGATACTGGTGTTCACCACGTCGCGCCGACTCAGGCCATACAGCTCGCCCATGAAATCGATGGTAATGGCCTTGCCTGCTTGGCTGGTAAAGGTAAGCTTTCCCGTGTTAGGGCTACGGTCATCAATAGTAGGCACGAACGCCTCCACCCCTAGGCGCGCGGCGGCGTCGCTGACTTCCGCACGGCCCGCGAGGAAATCCACATCGCGGCTGGCGTATGGTCCGTTCTTCTGCAGATGGTCATCGTCTTCGGCGTAGAACTCCGCCCAGAAACTCACCGCTTGGCCGCCGACGAGGATGAGCTTCTCGACACCTTCCAGGAGCGCCAGGATTTCACGCGCCTCATCGTGACTCACCCATTCAAGGCTGTCCCTGGTGTTACTCATGCCAGGGCTCGCCATCCCAGTCGCGTACAATACGTGCCCGTTTCGCATTCTTTATGAAGCTTGTGATCGCTTTAGACTCCTCGACATTGATCGCACCGGACGCCACGGCGTGCGTGATGGCCGCGCGATCCGCGGCCTTTTCGTTTTGTCTGACACCGAAGTCACTCCCTGGACGACCGGCATCGCGAGCTGCAGCAGGTGCGGCCAAAAGCGTATTCCGTTCACTCGGCTCGTCGCTGGACACCAGGGCAAGTTTAAGCCCAACGTGACGCGCTAGCCGGTCAAGATCGCTGACCCACGCATCGCCGCGCCGCTTCATGCGACTCAGGTCCTCGGGACGGAAGGCGGCGATGCGTGCAAGGTCCTTCTGTTTGAGCTTACGTATCTCAGCGGCCTGCAGGATACGTTTAAGGAGTTGGTTTAAAATCGCCAGATCAGTGTTTTCATGGGAGGTCTGCATAGCTCACCTTATAAAATTGCAGAATAGCGCAATATACTCATGAATATTATTGCGTAATAATGCAATTTATAGCACAAATTGCCAAATACTGCAATTTCTTAAGGTGGGCATGCTTCCAATAGATATCGAATTAAGGCCATTTGCGTGCATGGTGCAGCACACGCAATACCTGGATCACATCCAGGCGCACCCGGTAAACCACGATGAAGGGCGTTCCGGATACCACGAGCTCGCGGGTGTGACGGAGGCGTCCGGATCGACCCAAGGCGGGGTGTTGCTCGAGATAGTCCACGGCCTCCAGAATGCGCTGGCCCATTTTTGCCGCCGCCGCTGGATGGTCCTGGGTAACGTAATTGCCCGCATCAGCGAGATCTCGCAGGGCGCTGGGGGTCCATCTAAGTTCCACGTCGACCCCAAATCTTCAATCGCTTTATGGCCTCTTTGTGAGGCATAAGCTTGCCGGCGTCAGCCTCTACCACACCTTGGCGAATAGCCTTAACCTGCCACTCGTGCAGCGTCAGGAACTCTTCGATAGCCTGACCGGCAACGTAGGACTTGGAACGATCGGTCGCTTCGGCGAGTTTCGTTAATCGCTTGGCGACATCCTTGGGGACGCGCACGGAGATCAATGTGGTTTCGGTCATAGCGGCATACTCGTTAGTGGATATCATCATTATAGATGACATCATCATCAATTGTGAAGTTCTAAAAAACCCTACAACAAGAGTTTCTCTGCCTGCTCCAACGCCTCGGAGCTGCCGTAGAGCACCAGCACATCGCCCGCCATGAGCTGGGTGTCGGCGGCCGGTTGCGGGCCGCTAATGCCGCCGCGGCGCACGGCGGTGACTTGGACGCCGGCCTGGGCCAAGGGCAATTCATCCAGGCGCTTGCCGATGGCGTGCGCCTGGGGCAGAAGCGTTACCGAGTGCAGGCGTTCACGATAGGATTCCTCGGTTTCGTCCACGCCCTTGGAACCGTGAAAGAATCCGCGCAGCATGCGATAGCGGTCGGCACGCACGCTGCGCACCTGGCGCACGATGTGGGTGATGGGCACGCCCAATAGCATGAGCAAATGCGAGCCCATCATTAGGCTGCCTTCCAGACTCTCAGGTACTACTTCGGTCGCGCCCGCGGCCTTGAGTCGTTCCAGATCTCTATCGTCCATGGTGCGCACGATCACCGGCATGTCGGGGCGTAACAGGCGCGTGATCTCGAGCACACGCAGGGCGGTGGCGGTATCGGCGAAGCTGATGACCAGGGCACGTGCATGCTGCAGACCGGCGGCCAGGAGCACGTCGCGGCGCGCCGAGTCGCCGTACAAAACCACCTCGCCGGCATCGCGCGCGTCGCGCACGCGCACCGGATCGAGATCCAGCCCCAGGCTCGTTATGCCCTCCTCCTTAAGCATCCACGCCAGGTTCTGGCCGCTGCGGCCATAACCGCAAATGATCACGTGGCGATGGGCGGTGCCGGCGGTGGTGCGTATGGCGTCGAGGTTGCTCGCGCGCCGCTCGCGGTACGTCGGTAGCAGGCGCTTGACCATGGGGCCGTTGTAACGGATGAGTAACGGGGCGATGAGCATGCTGAGTACCATGGCCGCAAGTATGATCTGGTCGAAGCGGCCATCGAGTATCTGGAAACGCTGCGCCTGCAACAGCAGGGCGAAACTGAATTCACCGCCCTGCGCCAGCACCAAGCCGGTACGCAGCGCCACGCCCATCTCCAGACGAAACGCCTTGCCTATAGCCACCACCAACACGGTCTTGATGACGACGATGGCCGCCAGGCTGCCGAGCACCCATGCCCACTGATCTCGCACCAGCGCCAGATCCAGACTCATACCTATGGTCACAAAGAACAAGCCCAGCAGCACGTCGCGGAACGGCAGGATGTCGCTCTCCACTTGGTGGCGGTATTCGGTTTCGCCTATCATGAGGCCGGCCAGGAACGCGCCCAGGGCCATGGAGAGTCCAGCCAAATCGGTCAGCCAGGCGGAGGCCAGGGTGATGAACATCACCGTCATGCCGAAAAATTCACGCGAGCGCGCCATGGCGACTTCATGGAACAAGGGACGCAACCACACCCGCCCCACGAGAAAAATCGCTGCCAGCACCGCGGCGCTCTTAACCAGCGTCCAGCCCAAAGCGACCGGCAGGGATGGCCCCTGCCCTTCCCCCGCCAGCATGGGAATGAAAATAAGAAAAGGCACTACCACCAGGTCTTGAAACAGCAGCACCGCGAACGCGGTACGCCCGTGGCGCGAATGCTGCTCGAGTTGATCCACCAGCATTTTCATGACTATCGCCGTGGACGACAGTGCGAGCACACCGCCGATCACTATGGCGCCGGCCAAGGGCACCCCCAGCAGCCACGCAATACCGCCGAACACCGCGCAGCTCAAGATCACCTGGGCACCGCCTATCCCCAGCACCGTACGCTTCATGGCCTGTAGCTGCGGCAAGGAGAATTCCAGACCGATGGTAAACATAAGGAATACCAAACCGAACTCCGCCAGGGTGCGGGTGCTGCCCAAATCCGGTATCCATGCCAGACCCGACGGGCCCACCAGCAGGCCGGCGCAGACGTAGGCCAGGATCACCGGCAGGCGCAGATAACGGAACACGGCCACAAGCACCACGGCCACGCCCAGAAGAATGAGGATGGAATGAAAACCGATCTGGCCCATTAGGATATTATTTCTCGTTTCGATATACTCGTGGAAGATTACTCTACCCGCAGCACATTCGCGAAACCCATGACAGACAGTACTTCCTTGCAGCAACTTGGACGGGCAGTCATTGAACTCGAAGCCGAAGCCGTGGCGGCCTTGAGCGCGCGCATCGACGAGGGCTTTGCCCGCGCCTGCCAGCTCATGCTCGCGTGCGTTGGGCGCGTGGTGGTAGTGGGCATGGGCAAATCCGGCCACATCGGCGGCAAGATCGCCGCCACCCTGGCCAGCACCGGCACCCCGGCGTTCTTCGTGCATCCGGGCGAGGCCAGCCACGGTGATCTCGGCATGATTACCCCGCCGGACGTGGTCATCGCCATTTCCAATTCCGGCGAGACCGCCGAGATTTTAACCATACTACCCATGATCAAGCGCATGGGCGCGAAACTCATCAGCCTCACCGGCAATCCGCAATCCAGTCTGGCGCGCCAGGCCGATGTGAATCTCAACGTGGGCGTGGCGATAGAGGCCTGCCCCCTGAATCTGGCGCCGACCTCGAGCACCACCGCGACCCTGGTCATGGGAGATGCCCTGGCGGTGGCCTTGCTAAAGTCGCGCGGTTTCACGCCGGACGACTTCGCCCGCTCCCATCCCGGCGGCAAGCTCGGCCGCCGCTTGCTGTTGTACGTGAGCGACATCATGCACGCGGGCGATCACATCCCCTTGGTCACGGAAGACGCCAGTCTGCGCGAGGCCTTACTGGAAATGACCGGCAAGGGTCTGGGCATGACCGGCATCATCGCCCCGGATGGCCGGCTGCGCGGGATATACACCGACGGCGACCTGCGCCGCACCTTGAACAAAGGTATAGACGTTTACAACGCCGGCATCGCTGAAGTGATGACGCGCAACCCCAAGACCACGCACGCCGATAAGTTGGCCGCGGAAACGGTGCAGCTCATGCAAACTTACAATATCAGCGGTCTGTTTGTGGTGGATGAAAATCAGCGCGTCACCGGCGCGCTCAACATGCAGGACTTGCTCAAGGCGGGTGTGGTTTGATGAATACGGATTTTCCCTTAGGTTTTGAGGCGTCGGCGGCGTTATTGAAACGGGCGGCGCCCCTTAAACTGGTGCTGTTCGATGTCGATGGCGTACTGACCGACGGCCGTTTGTTTGTGGACAACAACGGCGGCGAATACAAGGCCTTCCATTCGCGCGACGGCCACGGCATGAAAATGCTGCAACGCAACGGCGTGCAGATCGGTGTCATTACCGGCCGCACCTCCAAAATAGTCGAACATCGCACGCGCGAACTCGGCATACTCCACGTGCGTCAGGGCTGTGCCGAAAAACGGCCGGTGTATGAAGCCATGATCAAGGAGCTGGGGCTGCAACCGGCGCAGGTGGCGTTCGTGGGCGACGACGTGGTCGACCTGCCCATTATGCTGCGGGTGGGCCTGGCGGTCGCGGTGCAGGACGCGCATGTGCTGGTAAAAAAACACGCCCACTGGATCACGCCGAACGCCGGCGGCCGCGGTGCGGCGCGCGATGTATGCGAGCTGATCATGCTGGCGCAGGGAACGCATGTCACAGAAATGCAAACTTATCTTTAACGGCGGCACGCCGGGGATCCTGTCATGACTTGGGATACCAACAAGACTATTATTGCCGTTATCCTGTTCGCCCTGGCCGCGTTATCGCTATGGCTGCCGAACATGCTTATTACACCGGTGATCACCCTCAACAGCGGTCCGCGCCACGAACCGGATTACCAAGTAGAGAATTTTACTTCCACTACCCTGGACAACCAGGGTGAGCCGAAATACGTGCTACAGGCCAAACACCTTGCTCATTACCCGGATACCGAGACGTCAATGGTGGACAAACCGCGTCTCACCCAGTACACGCCGGGCACACTGCCGGTCCACACTACTGCCGACCGCGGACGCATCTACAATAAAGGCAAGGAATTGCTTATGCTAGGCAATGTGCGCATTACCCGCGGACAGAGCGCCACCAATGCCGGTGGCGAAATTACCACCCAAGAACTGCATATCGTATTGAATTGATGCTATCCCTCCGTGCCAGCCTTATGTGCTTACTTCTTGCGGCGATGACCGTGCTGGCCGTGCCGTCGCTGCGCGCCGTGGATGCCGACCCCCCGACAACCCCAACCACCGGCACCACTGAAAACACCCCCGACCCCACGGGCAACCCGAAAAAAACCACCGGCCGCGAACAACCGATACACATCAACGCCGGCCGCATCGAAATCAATCAGCGAAAATCGCTTACTATATATACCGGCAAAGTAAGCTTCACCCAAGGGGACCTACACTTTAATGCCGCCCGCGCCGAGGCCCACTACCAAGGCGACAAGATCGACACCATCGTCGCCCACGGCAAGCCGGTAACGCTGCATCAGCGCGCGCTCGACCCGCGGCAGTCCATAAACGCCTCGGCCCAGCGTCTGGAATATCATGCGCTCGAAAACCGCATCGATCTCTTCGGTGATGTACGTCTACAACAGGGCGACAGCGTCATACTATGCACTACACTGCGTTACAACCTGCTCGATGGCACGCTAGCCGCCGAAGGCGACGGTCAGGACAAGGCGGTATCGGTAGTCATAGAACCGAAAAAAATCGAGCGGCCGCCGGCAGCGGACACATCGCCCGCGCCCCCGAAACGGAGGGCTAAATGAGCACCCTGAGCGCGCAGGATCTGCATAAGCAATATAAAGGCCGCCAGGTGGTTAAAAATATCTCCGTCGCCATCCAAAGCGGGGAAGTGGTCGGCCTGCTCGGCCCCAACGGGGCCGGCAAGACCACCTGCTTTTACATGATCGTGGGGCTCATCCCCTTGGACCGGGGCTCCATCGCCATCGATGGCACCGATGTCAGCCAGCTACCCATGCACCAGCGCGCGCGTTTAGGCATAGGCTACCTGCCGCAGGAGCCCTCGGTGTTTCGCAAACTCACTGTCGAAGACAACATCCTGGCGATCCTCGAGACTATTCCAGGCATGAGCGAGGCAGACCGCAACCAGCGCCTGGAAGAACTCTTGCAAGAACTGCATATCGCCGAACGCCGGCATACCCTGGGGGTCAGCCTGTCCGGCGGCGAACGCCGGCGCGTGGAAATTGCGCGCGCACTCGCCACGCGCCCGCGTTTTATCCTGTTGGACGAACCGTTCGCCGGCGTCGATCCCATTTCGGTCCTGGATATCCAGCAACTCATTACCCATCTGCAAAAACTCGGCATAGGCGTGCTGATTACCGACCATAATGTGCGGGAAACCCTAAAAATTTGTGATCGCGCCTATATACTAAGCGACGGAAAAATACTCGCCACCGGCACCCCCTTGGAAATTCTGCACAATGCGGAAGTCAAGAAGGCCTATCTGGGCGAGGATTTCCGGCTCTAACCACAGCGGGCTGATGGCATCCGCCAGTTGTACACACTTTCCGCCGCAAGGTCGCAAATCCGCGATAAACCCCCTAGGCAAAACAGTATCCATCGGATATTTTAGAATCCGCGGCGTAGCCCAGTATGCGTCAAAGTAAAGCCGTATATTCCGCAAGAAAATAGACTAGACTTGAACCATACAGAACGGTTTCCAGGAGCAGTTCTCAACTAGGGTTGTGGCAATATAACGATAACCAATGAAACAGTCTCTCGATCTCAAACTTGGTCAACACCTGACCATCACTCCGCAACTGCAACAGGCCATACGCCTGCTGCAATTGTCGTCTTTGGAGTTGCAACAGGAAATCCAGGAGGCCCTGGAAAATAATCCCTTGCTCGAGGAGCTGGAAGAAGAGCCGCCGGTGCAAAAAACCGAGTCCGAGGAACGGGAGCTGGAATTCAGTGCCAGCGAAGGCACTGAATCTCCAGTGGCCGAAGACAGTTTCGACACCTCCACCGCCGCCGCCGAGAGCGGCCTTGATGCCACCGCCGCCGATGGCGACGAGGGCATCCAAGAGTACGCCAGCGAATCGGAATGGGAAGACAGCGTAGGGATCACTACCGGTTCTGAACGCACCGATGGCGGCGACGGCCTGCCGGACATCGATGCCCGCAACAGCGCGCCCTTAACCTTGCGCGCCCATCTGCTGTGGCAACTGCAGATGTCGATCTTCTCCGAACACGATCAGTCCATCGCCCTGGCGCTCATCGATGCCATTAACGAAGATGGCTACCTCAGCACCAATCTGGAAGATATACAGCAATCCCTGGGCGGCGACGCTGAAGTAGAGATTGATGAAATCGAGGCGGTATTGCACCAGATACAGAATTTCGACCCCATCGGAGTGGCGGCGCGCAACCTGAGTGAATGCCTGCTGCTACAACTGCGCCATCTGGCGGCGGACTCACCTCATCTGGCAGACGCGCGCCGACTGGCACAACCCGACAACCTAGCCTTGCTGGCAGCGCGCGACTTTAAAACACTGCGGCGCACCATGAAACTGCCGCCGGAAGAACTGCAAGAAATTATCTCCGTTATACAGCGGCTCAACCCGCGACCCGGCGGCAGTATACAAAGCTCAGCGTCGGCCTATGTGGTTCCCGATATCCTGGTGAAAAAAGTCCGCGGCGCATGGCGCGCCGATCTTACCAGCAGTTCTAATCCGCGCCTGCGGGTAAACAACCAGTATGAGAAACTCATTAGCCGCGGCAAGGACAGCGCCGACAACAAATACCTACAGGAACGGCTGCAAGAGGCGCGCTGGTTTATCAAAAGCCTGGCCAGCCGCAATGAAACCTTGCTCAAAGTGGCGCGTGCCATCGTTGATCGCCAGCGCGCCTTCTTCGACCACGGCCCCGAGGCCATGAAGCCTCTGGTACTGCACGACATCGCCGAGGTCGTGGAAATGCATGAATCCACCATTTCCCGGGTCACCACCCATAAGTACATGCTTACACCAGGAGGCATATTTGAGCTGAAGTACTTCTTCTCCAGCCACGTCAACACCGCCGATGGCGGCACCTGCTCGGCCACCGCCATACGTTCCTTGATCAAAAAACTGGTGGAGGCCGAAAAACCCACTAAACCCATCAGCGACAGTAAAATCGCCGAAATTCTTGAAGAACAAGGTATACACGTCGCCCGCCGAACTGTGGCAAAATACCGCGAGGCACTGAATATCCCGCCATCCAGTCAGCGCAAGTCGCTCATCTAGCCCTGGCTAGCACTGGCCCAACCATGGAGAATGTTATGCACATCAACGTTACCGGACAACAAGTAGAGGTTACCGAACCGCTGCGCAATTATGTCACGGACAAGATTGGGCGCATACAAAAGCACTTCGACCACATGACCACCACCAACGTCGTATTACACTACGAAAAGAAAAAGAACCGCCACGCGGTAGAAGCCACCATACACACCAAGGGCGCATCGCTGCACGCCGATAGCGAAGGCAACGACATGTACGCCGCCATCGACGCCCTGGCCGACAAACTCGATCGGCAGGTGCTTAAGCATAAGGAAAAGATCACCGACCATCATCGCCACGGTGGCGCACTCAAAGACCAGGAAATACTGTAACCCGAGCGTGCCGACACCGGCTGTGACGCAGCCGGTGTCGTCCTTATCCGCGGCTTGCCGGGCCGTGCGAAATGGCAACTCCCTGCACTACTGCCTTTAGCAATCGTGTATTAAATCGATTCGGGTGTGCAAAAGCACCGCTTAGCCCTGCTAGCGCATGCCGCCGCCCAAAATGTTTGCGTAGATTTTTTTTACTGGCAGAATGGCTAGGCTCCGTCCGCCACGGGCGACTACCGAAGCTGTTTAATCCATAAATTCCATGAATATTATCCTAACCGCCAACGACCTATTCGAAACCCAGCGCACACCGCTTAAGCTGAAATGGCTCGCGGGTGAAGACGGCAAGGACCGGCTATTGGAGCCGGCAACGGCAAAATTCCCGGGTATGGCCCTGGTCGGCCATCTCAATTTCGTCCATCCTAATCGTGTGCAGGTACTGGGTGACGCCGAGATTGATTATCTCAAAAAACTCGGTAAAGATGAGCGAAAACAATCTGTTGCAGATCTTTTTGCATGTCCCAAGACGGCCGTGATCGTAGTCGCCGACAAGGTGCGGGTCACGCCCGATCTGTGCGCCGCATCGGCGGCGGCCCATCTGCCGTTGTTCTCCTCTCCCCTGCCCAGCCCCAAGGTCATTGATCGTCTGCAGTCTTATTTGAGCCGCGCCTTGGCCGCCCATACCACCTTGCATGGGGTCTATATGGAAGTCATGGGCGTGGGGGTATTGCTTACCGGTAAAAGCGGCATGGGCAAGAGCGAACTGGCCCTGGAACTCCTGAGTCGCGGCCACCGGCTGATCGCCGATGATGCCGTGGAATTTTACCGCACCGACCCGGACGTACTGCTCGGCCGTTCGCCGGAAATCCTGTCAGGCCTGCTGGAAGTCCGGGGGCTGGGCATACTGAATGCACGCGCCATGTTCGGCGATACCGCGATACGATCGGAGAAGACCCTGCGCCTCATCCTGCGCATGGAGCCCATGAAAAAACAGCACATGAGCCGCATCGATCGCCTGCAGGCAGAGCAGAAAACGCGCAACATTCTGGATGTAGACATCCCCGAGGTAACCCTGTACGTCGCCCCGGGACGCAACCTGGCGGTGCTGGTGGAGGCCGCGACGCGCAGCCATATCCTGCGCATGCGTGGCATCAACCCACTGGAAGATCTCATGCAGCGCCAGAAAACCAGCATGTCGGGGGCGCTAAAAATGACCGCCGCTGAACGGCTGCTCAAAGGCGGATCATGAGTCTACTTATCATCAGCGGGCTATCGGGGTCCGGTAAGAGCATCGCCCTACAGGCCCTGGAGGACATGGGCTTTTACTGCATCGATAACCTGCCGGCAGCCCTGTTGCCGCATTTTTCCGCGCAGCTGGCACAGGCCGATAGCGAAAAAATGCGCGACGCCGCGGTCGGCATAGACGCGCGCAACCAGGCGTTTCTCAGCGTCTTGCCACAAAGCCTGCAGCAACTCACCGCCCTTGGGCTCAACTATCAAATTATTTTTCTCGAGGCCGAGGAATCGGTCCTGGTGCGGCGATTCAAGGAAACCCGCCGCAAACATCCCATGACCGACAAGGACACGCCCCTGATCGAAGCGGTACGCTTGGAAAAGACGCTGCTGGAGCCGCTATCGCGCAACGCCTCGGTGCGCTTTGATACCACGCATACCACCCCGCACGAGCTGCGCCACCTGGTGCATAACTTCGCCCACAGTGCCGACACCCCGGGCATGACCCTGCTGTTTGAATCGTTCGGCTTCAAGAAAGGCACGCCGCTGGACGCGGACTATGTATTCGACGTACGCTGCCTGCCGAACCCGCACTGGCAGCCCGCGCTGCGCGAGCATACCGGACTGGATGCGCCGGTAATCGAATTTCTGGAGCGCGATGACAAAGTACGCCAGATGTTCGAACAATTATGCAGTTTTCTCGAAACCTGGCTGCCCAGTTTCGAGGCGGAACACCGTAGCTACATGACCATCGCCGTAGGATGCACCGGCGGACAACATCGGTCGGTTTATTTAGTGAAGAAACTCGCTGACTATTTTTCCAACAAAGGCATCAAGGCGCTGGTGCGCCATCGGGAGCTCGTATGATAGGTGTGCTGATTCTCGCTCAGAAGGACTTCGGCAATGGATTGCTACATTCGGTCGAACACGTGCTGGGCACCTTGCCCCCGCAGCTCGAGGCCATGGCGGTGGACTATCTCAAGTCGCCGGAACAGATCATTCCGGCCCTGGGGCCACGGCTGGCGCGCCTCGACCAAGGCCAAGGGGTGCTTATCCTAGCGGATGTCTACGGCGCCTCGCATACCAACGCCGCTTGCCGGTTGTTGAGTAAAAATCATGTCGAACTCATTAGCGGAGTGAATCTACCGATGGTGATACGCGTCCTTAATTACCGCGATCTCGATATCGACAAACTCATCGCCAAGGCCGTGGGGGGCGGGGTCGAGGGCATACTGTGCGCGCCGCATCCGCTGCGGACTGCGGAGGGTCGTCGATGAAGAGCGCTTCTATCCACGTCATCAACAAACTCGGCATGCACGCGCGCGCCTCGGCCAAGTTCGTCAGCCTGGCATCGCAATTCAAATGCGATATCTCCCTGGGCAGAAATGGGCAGCAGGCCAACGGCAAAAGCATCATGGGCATCATGATGCTGGCGGCGGGCAAGGGCAGCCAATTAGAACTGCACGCCGACGGGCACGACGAAGACCACGCCCTCGTGGCCCTGTGCGAATTGGTCAATAATCGATTCGGGGAGAACGAGTAATCGCATGTTATCCCTGCACGGCACCGGCGTCAGCAGCGGTATCGCCATAGGCAAGGCCTATGTGTTGCATCGGGAACGTCCCGAGGTGCCCGAATATGCGCTGCCCGCGCATCTCATTGATGACGAGGTGGCGCGGTTCAAGGCCGCCATCGAGACCGCGCGCGCGCAATTGGAACACATACGCCATCACATACCGCCGTCGGCGCCGGCGGAAATCGCCAGCATCATAGACACGCATTTGCTGATTCTGCACGACAAGATGATCTCCGAGGCACCGGTAGCCACGGTGCGCAAGCAGCAGTGCAACGCCGAATGGGCACTGAAGGTACAGTGCGATCTGCTGGGCAAAGTGTTCGAGCAAATGGAGGACCCGTATCTACGCAACAAGAAAGCCGACGTCAACCAGGTGGTCGACCGGGTGCTGCGCAACCTGCTATTGAACCAGGACGAAGAACACGAACAGCTCTCCGGTGCCCTGGAAGGCCAAATCGTGGTTGCCAACGATTTAACGCCAGCGGACACGGTGCTGTTGAAACACAACCACGTCGGCGCCTTCATCACTAATCTGGGCGGACCCATATCGCACACGGCGATACTGGCGCGCAGCCTGGAGATACCGGCGATAGTCGCGGTGCATAACGCAACGCGCTATATCCGCAACGGCGATGACTTGATCGTCGACGGCAAACTTGGCGCCGTGATCGTGGCGCCGGAAAAGAATATCGTCGCCGAATACCGGCAGAAGCAGAAGGACATCGTACAGCTGCGCCGCATGCTGGACGCCATCAGGGCCAGCCGATCGGTCACGCGCGACGGCAGCGACATCGCCCTGTATGCGAATATCGAACTACCGGATGACATGAAGGCGGTCAACAAGGTTGCAGCCGAAGGCGTCGGGCTTTATCGCACCGAATTCCTGTTCATGAACCGCAGCGCGCCACCGGTCGAGGAAGAGCAGTACCAGGCCTATTTGAAAGTGGTCCAAGCCCTGGATGGCAAACCCGTCACCATACGCACCCTCGATCTGGGCGCGGACAAGCGCGTCGACGGCGGCTGCCGGCCGGGCGAGGCGGTGGCAATCAATCCGGCCCTGGGCCTGCGTGCGATACGCCTGTGCCTGCAAGACATCGCCTTATTCCGGCCGCAATTACGCGCGATCTTGCGCGCCTCCGCCCATGGCAAGGTGCGCATGATGATCCCCATGATCTCGAATCTGGATGAAGTGTTTCGCGTGCTCGATCTCGTGCAGGAGACCAAGGCCGATCTGAAACGCGAAGGCGCGCCATTCGATGCCGATATACTCGTGGGCGGTATGATAGAAGTTCCGGCGGCGGCGGTGTCGGCCGACTTGTTCGCGCCGCATCTGGACTTCCTTTCCATTGGAACCAACGATTTGATCCAGTACACCCTGGCCATAGACCGCGTGGACGATGCGGTGAACTATCTTTACGATCCGCTGCACCCATCGGTGCTGCGGCTGATCCTCATGACTATCCAAGCCGGGAAGTCCGCGTCTATTCCAGTAGCGATGTGCGGCGAAATGGCCGGCGATCCGCGCTACACGCGCCTGCTCCTGGGTCTGGGTCTGCGTGAATTCAGCATGCACCCTTCCGGCCTACTGGAAATAAAACGCATAGTGCGCGAAAGCGATATGGCGATGCTGGAGAAAGCCGCTGGCGAAGTAATGTTGGCGCGCGATACCGCCACGTTACATGCCTTGGTGGAAAAACTGAATGCGCCGTGAGACTAGGGCAACCGCTCAGCGGCGATAGGGGTTCTCAGGCAGATGCGGCCCCATGTCCTCGTTACTGGCTTGGGTTAGGACCGGGGGAGGAATACCGTAGGAACTGCGACGGTCATCGACCAAGGCATATAATCCGCTTTTATATTTGCTCTTGGCGGGATTGAAGCCTTCCACGACACGGGTGGCAAACGCTTCCTTAAGCATGGAAACGGCGTTGATCTTTTTGAGGCGGAACGGGCGCCAGAAAGGCGTCGGACGACCGGACGAGGAATATCCGCGAATCTGAAAGGCGTCTACCACGATCTCGCCGTTTTCGGCGGTATAGATGGCATGCGGTTCTAGTACGCGTATGTGCCCCTGGCCATGGTAGCGGATCGCCACACAGTGTTTTTCCTTGATGGCCTGGGTTAGTACTTTAATGATGTTCGATGCCATAACGACCCTTTTAATAAGGTTCTCCGGATACGGGCTATACCTCAAATATTACGCCAGCGCACCCCAATTGAATAAGATTACCGGATAAATGGCCTATTTTGAGGGCGTATACGGTCCGCGGCGATGGACAAACTCAGACCAAAAACAGGCTGGCCAGCCCCAAAAACGAAAAGAACCCCACCACATCTGTCACGGTGGTAAGCGCCACCGTTCCCGCCAAGGCCGGGTCGACGCCGAATTTCCGGATCAACAACGGTAGCAGCACCCCCGCCAGGGCCCCGGCGATCAGGTTGATCACCATGGCCGCACCCATAATCAATCCGAGCATATAAGAGTGATAGGCGACATACGCCACGGTACCGACGACCAGCGCCCAGATCAACCCGTTCAGCAATCCAACCGCTAATTCTTTGGTTAAAACCCGTACCGCATTTACCCCACTGATTTGACCCAGGGCAATGCCGCGTATGACGATGGTCAGAGTTTGGGTACCCGCGTTGCCGCCCATGCCCGACACGATGGGCATCAACACCGCCAGCGCGACCACTTGGCTGATGGTCTGCTCGAATATACCGATGACCCACGAGGCGAGAAACGCAGTGAGCAGGTTGACACCTAGCCACAGGGCGCGGTTCTTGGCGGTACGCGCGACCGGTGCAAACAGGTCCTCGTCCTCGCTTAAGCCGGCGCGCGCCATGACCGATCGGTCGGCCTGCTCGCGTAGCACGTCCACCACGTCGTCCACGGTAATCCGCCCCAGCAGGCGTTCGTTTTCATCCACCACCGGTGCGGTCGTCAGATTGTAGCGCTCGAACGCGGCGGCCACTTCGCGGTCGGGCGTGAGCGCGAGGAATTTAACGATGTCGCGTTTCATTACCTGGCTCACCCGCAGGTGATCGTCCGCGGTCAGCACCGCCGCCAGGGAAAGCTCGCCGATCAGGCGGTCGCTACGGTCGACGACAAAAAGACGGCTGGTGTGCTCCGGAAGTTGGCCCCGGCGCCGTAAATAGCGCGCCACCACTTCCAGGGTGAGATTCTCGCGCACTGTCACGGTGTCCACGTTCATCAGGCCGCCGGCGCTGTCCTCGGGATAGGACAGCACCGCATTCAGGCGTTGCCGGTCCTGCTTGTCCATGGCGGACAGGATTTCGGCGATCATTTCATCCGACAAATCCTGGATCAGGTCGGCGATATCGTCGACGTCCATGGTGCGCGCCGCCGCCACCAGCTGAGCACCGTCCATTTTATCGATGAGATCGTCGCGCACCCCTTCCGCGACTTCCAGCAGCACTTCGCCGGCGATGTCGGAGCCGACTAAGGCCCACAGGGCATAACGCTGTGCCGGCGGCACGCTTTCGAGGAATTTACCGATATCCGCCGGATGCAGCTCGGCAAGTATGGCGCGCGCAGCCTCGATACGATCTTGATCGAGGGCATCAAGGACCAGCTTGAGCTTGTCAGGTTCTTTTTTTCTGCGCACGTCCACACCCCAGCTGTCGTTGGAGGGAGTGTAGTGGTATCACCTGGATTGCGGAAGTCTTCTGGGAGAAAAAATTATCATTAGGCGGAAGCCGACGTAAACATAACGCCTCTAAGATAGAGTCGCATAGCCGTCGCAGCAGCAGTTAGGTAGGGTGGGCAGCGCCCACCGGCGCGCTAACCGCAGCCGCGTTTGGTGGGCGCTGCCCACCCTACCAACTACTGTTTGCCCGAGATACCGGGTAAACCGGTTTGGTTTGCCGCCGATTCCTTCAGCAGCGTCTGTATCATGGTCTCGGTGCGGTCATAGCTGCCTTCACCGATCTTGAGATAACGAATAATGCCGTGTTTATCTATCAGGTACATGGCCGGCCAATAGCGATTGGCGTAGGCGGTCCAGGTGCGAAAGTCGTTATCGATGGCGATGGGGTAACGGATATCCTGTTTGCGCAGGTAATTCTTCACGTTCTCGACCTTGTATTCGTGTTCGAATTCCGGTGTGTGCACGCCGATAACCACCAGGCCCTGGCCGGCATAGCGCTCGAACCATTTCTTGACGTAGGGCTCGACATTGCGGCAGTTGTAACAACCGAAGGTCCAGAATTCGACCAAGACGACATTGCCTTTCAGCTTGGTCAAGCTGAGCGGTTCCGAATTGAGCCATTGCTTATTGGTAATGGCCGCTGCCGGCAGGCCCACGGGATCGCGCGCCACGGCTGGCGCCATGCATAGCAGGGTCAGGCTATACGCCATGCAAACGATCTTTTTCATACATAGCCCGACATTAATAGTAACGCGGAAACGAGTTCGCAATATGATCGAACCGGATCACGCCTATATGACAAAATCCTCCCTTTTGTATCACGCCGCGGATACCTCGGGGTCGTACCTGGGTCCCGGCACACTCGCCGGTAGATGAAAGGCGAACGTGGTGCCGGCATTGAGTGTGCTTTCGACGGTGATCGCACTCCCATGTAATTCGAGGATGCGCTTGGCGATGGCGAGACCCAGCCCGGTGCCGTCGGTTTCCGACCGGCGCACCTGCTCCACGCGGTAGAAGCGGTCGAATACCCGGGTTAGATCTTGCGCTGGAATGCCACACCCCGTGTCCGCCACCTGTATGCAGACACGGTCACCGTGCGACCACAGGCGCAAATGAACCTGACCGCCCTCCGGGGTATAACGCAGGGCGTTGTCGATAAGATTCACCAGGACCCGTTCTATCATGCCGATGTCGGCGGTGACGAACACATCTTTATCCTGCAGGCTGGTTTCCAGGGCGATGCCCCGTTGCTGCGCAAACAGCTGGAACTCCTGAGTCACGTCCTGGAGCAATTCTGCGATCAGAAACGGTTCACTATGTGCCTGGGCATCACCGGAGTCGAGTTTGGCGAGATCGAACAACTCCCCTACCAGCCGTCCCAAGCGCACGCTGTGATTTCTGGCGATTTCCAGATATTGGTGTTGTTCGGCACGCGTGAGCTGCCCGTGCTTGCGGATCAGCGTCTCTAGATAGCCCTGCATGGAGGCAAGAGGGGTACGCAAATCGTGCGAGACATTGGCGACCAGCTCGCGCCGCAGCTGGTCGGTGACCCTAAGTTTGTTCATCTGCTCAACGATGTGCCCGGCCATATGGTGAAAGGCAGCCGTCAACCGGTCGATCTCGTCGCCGCGACCGATGATGCGCCGCGGTGCCGCCTGGGGGATGAAATTATTGCGCCGCAAATCCTCGACGCTGGCGGTCAGCCCGGTAAGCCGGCGCGTCAACAGGGCAAACAGCAGCAGACCCGTGAGCAAGGCGAACAGCAGACTGATAGCGATGGCGAACAAACTCAACCTTGGAATATAACCGGCCTGTACCAACTGCGCGACGCTCTCATACTGTTCGCCACCCAAAATCACGTACAGATAACCGTCCGTGGGACCGCGTTCAGGAATGCGGGCGGCGGAAAAAATCTTCTCGCCGGCGACGCTGCGCGGATCCTGCCCCAGGATGGGCGGCCCGTCTGCCACGCGTAAAAATGCGTGCACCGGCGCCAGATTGACGCTGCCTAGCTTGACCTTCCCCGGCGGGGCGGAAAAGGCCAGTATGCGGCCGCCGGCATCGAGCAGATAGATCTCGATGCTGGGATTGACGACCATGATCTGGTGAAAGATATCCTCGAGCGCCGCGCGGTTGACGATTTTCCCACGTAACAACGGTTTCTCGGCGGCGATGTGCCTGGCCAGATCGCGGTTCAGTTTTTGTGTGACTTCCTGGCGATACATCTGCATGGAAAAATACGCGATGGCCAGAAACAACATGCCGACCAGGCAAAATATGCCCAGTAGGACGGCTGCCAGCTTGCTGTAAAGGGTGGCCATGGGGATCAGCCCGGGCTCGCTAGCGCGTCGCTGAATTTGTAGCCTATGCCCCACACCGTCAAGATGTAGCGCGGTCGGGCCGGGTCGATCTCGATCTTTGCGCGCAGGCGGTTGATGTGTGAATTAACGGTATGCTCGTAGCCGTCGTGCCCATAGCCCCACACCGTATCGAGGATCTGCCCGCGGGTATAGACACGTCCAGGATTGTGGGCGAAATGCGTCAGCAGATCGAACTCCTTGGCGGTGAGCTCGACCGGCACGCGCTCCAGCGTGACCTTGCGCCGCTCTATATCTATGACCAGATCGCCCGCGTGCAGCGTCTTGCTGATCGGCAGCGCACCGGCGGCGGCGAGCGCCTGGACGCGCCGGAATATGGCCTTCACGCGCGCGAGCAGTTCCATGATGCTAAACGGCTTGGTGAGATAGTCGTCCGCACCCATCTCCAACCCCAGCACGCGGTCGAGTTCCGATGATTTCGCCGTCAGCATGAGGATGGGGGTGTAGTTGGGGCGCAGCCGCAGCCGGCGGCAAATCTCCAGACCGTCTAGGCCGGGGAGCATAAGGTCGAGGATAATTAAATCGTAAGGATGCGCCTGGACCAAAGACCAGCCCTCGCTGCCATTGTGCGCCACACCGACATCGCAGTAGATATCGCGTAAATTGAGCGCCAGGAGATGGGCAATATTGGGGTCGTCTTCGATTACCAATATACGTTGTGTCATGGGATTACTCGCGCGGCGGACCGCATCGGTAGAAAGTGTAGGCCTACATTTGTCGCAGAAGTATCACGAACCTTACACCGACGCGGGTATAAGCGGCATAGGCTTGAGACCAAAACCAAACTTGCGGTGGGAATTATGCGAGATACTCGAGGTAAA
>JANOTM010000073.1:0-2314 GCA_031416355.1 Gammaproteobacteria bacterium | reverse complement strand
GTGGGTGATCTGGGCATAGAGCTTGCCGGTGGAGCCGCTGCTGATCACCAGGCTATGCCCTTGTTGCCGGTGAAACTCTGCGCCGATTTCCCGCAGAGTCGGCGTCATGATCTCGGTGCCTAATATGTTCGATCCAGATGTGCAGCAAACAGGAAAACCAAAACATGCGAGAGCCATGCTGTTTGGTGTCAACCGTGGATTCCAGAAACGAGGTATTGATGCTCTATTGATGGAATCGGCAGTGCAAATGGCAAAGAGCAAGGGGATAGATGCCTACGAGGTGGGATGGGTACTGGAGTCTAATAAACATTGGCGGAAGCAACTTGAAACCGCCTGTGGGCCCTCCATGACCGGATACAGACGATATCGCATCTATGAGCAATCCGTTTAAAAGTTGCCAGGTAAAAGACTTGCGCGGTTTGCGCCGTCTGTTACAGTCAGGCGCGGCTTGGGTATTCAGGGTCACTGACAAGTTATGAACGTAATAAGTCGAATAGCGGTGATGTTCTACGGCCCGGTGATTGTGGCCTATTTGGCGATCATGGGGGCGGTCTTCGGTAGGCGCCAGTGGTTTGCGCTGTGGTACAGGCACCAACTGCAAGGGTGGTCGATTCATGCCCTACGCGCCCTTGGCATCAACATAGAGATGGATGACAAGTCCAGGAGCAATTTAGAACAAACCGATAACGAAATCGTTCTGGCGTCACACAAAAGCCAGCTCGATAGCATCGTGCTTTGGGCGGTCTATCCGGTGCGTAAGGCCTTGGTATTTGTGGCTAAAAAAGAACTATTCAAGGTTCCGATGATAGGAACGGGGCTTAAGGCAACGGGAGCGATAAGCATCGATAGAAAGCGCGGGCGGGGCGCATTGAATCTGTTGTGGGAAAAAACATCGCAGATGGGTAAGGACAAGTCGCTGGTATTATATCCCGAGGGAACGAGAAGCGAGGGGCGGGCGCTGTCGGGCTTTAAGAAGGGGGCATTCGTCATCGCAAAAGAGGCGGAAAGAAACATTCTACCTGTGTGCATCATAGGAACAGAAGAGCTGATGCCCAAACACAAGTGGATACCCAGGCGAGGAAAAGTAACAGTCAGGGTGCTGCCGCCAGTGCCAGTAGCGTCGGCCAGGGAGAAGTCGGTAGAAGAAAGCATGGCGGACGTGTGGAAAGACATGAACGCTGCGATGCTGCAATAGACTATCTCGCAGGACAGGTTTGAAAAATCGACTGTGAATCAATTCGTGTAATCACTCATTACTTCAGCATTCATAGGCCTGTTGGTTGGGCGATTTATTTCCTCCAATGTCACGGGTTTTCTGCTGGTCAGGTACTCACCCATCATGCTGTTGGTCGTCGCGTTTTCTCTTCATGCATTGACCATGATTTCTTTTACGATGGTGGAATCCGAGTCTGTGTTTGTTTTTTTCAGATTCAATGCACTACTGACACCGTTATGTCAGTAGTGGTGCCAGTGGGGTCGACGGCTATTGCAGCAAGGCAACGCTCTTCACCTGCGCATACACGTGCTGGCCCAGCGCCAGCCCTAGCCCATCCCATGACTTGCGCGTGATACGTGCCAACAACGGGATACCCGCGGCGTCGAGACCCACCAATACTTGTGCTGGGCTGTGATGCTTAAGCTTAGTGATGGTCGCGGGAAAAACATTCAGAATACTGGTATTTTCGGGAGGCGCGCGGCTTAGGCTTACATCGCGCGCCAGGATGCGCACGCGCACCGCCGCTCCTTGCTGCAAGCCGGTATCGGCCACCTGCAGGCGCTGGCCGTTGAAATCCAACAGCGCCAGATGGTAGCCGGCGTCGTGGCCTACCACTTGCGCGTCTATCATCGTCGAGGCGTCGTCGGTGTGCGCCAGGGGCAGATCGGTGCGCGTGAGGATTTCTCGCAGCGGGCCGGCGGCGAGGGTGCGACCCTGTTCCAGGTATACCATGTGGTCCGCCAGACGTGCGACTTCATCCATGGCGTGGCTGACATACACCATCGGAATAGCGAGCTCGCGCTGCAGCCGTTCCAAATAGGGCAGGATGTCGGCCTTGGCCGCCGTGTCCAGGGCGGCCAGGGGCTCATCCATGAGCAGCAGGCGCGGGCTGGTCGCTAAGGCGCGTGCCATGGCGACGCGGCTACGTTCACCCCCGGATAAGCCTTGGGTCCGGCGCGCGAGCAAGTGGCCTATGCCGGTCCATTCCACCGCTTGCGCCGGGGTCAGCCAGCGCTCGCCAGCGGGAGCGCGCGCGTAACCATAATCCAGATTTCCCTGGACCGTGAGATGGTCCATGAGCGCGGCGTCCTGGAACAC
>JANOTM010000072.1:0-3696 GCA_031416355.1 Gammaproteobacteria bacterium | reverse complement strand
GCAATACGGCGCCCGTACCTGCGGGGACGTAGCGGCCATGCCGCTGAACCTGCTGATACGTCGTTACGGTGTGCTCGGCAAGCAGACATGGCTCATGTGCCAGGGACGTGATACCACACCGATAGTGCAGGAGGTGGCACCGCTCACATCCGTAGGTCAGGGCAAGGTATTGCCGCCGCGCACCATGAGCCGGCGCACGGTGTTGACCTATATGCGCCATATGTGCGAAAAACTCGCCGCCCAGTTGCGCCGCTACGACATACAGGCGGGCAGGCTTTATGTGGGGCTACGCTATGCCCGTGACCTCAACGCCGATGCGAACGCCAGGCGAGCCCATGGCCTCATCCGGCCCTTGGGGCCACCTTCTCCCGCAAAAGCGGGAGAAGGAAAGTGGGTGCGGCCTTCGGCCAAGGTCCTGAGTAGTACTGCAGGGAACGGGCGCAGAGAGGGCAGTAGCACTGGAAGTGCAGAAACAATTTCCAGTACCGCCGACGGTATTGCTGAAATATTCGTTTTGCCGTACGCCACCGCCGACGGCAAGGACTATTTTGGGCGCGCCCAGGCGCTGCTGGAGCAACATTGGTGCGGCGAACCCGTAACCCATGTGCAGCTCACCGCCACCCATCTGTGCAATGCCAGTGGCCAACTGGAATTGTTTTCACCGGACGAGACCCGTGCTATTCAGGATTTTAAATGGCCCCGCCCTCAATAACTATTTATATTGATGTCCGCAACGCCGTGTTTTTGCGCTATGATCCACGCTTCGGAATAACTACCGCATAATCGAATAATTGCAGGAGGAATCATGCACTATCTCACTAGGGCAATTACACAGATCGAACAAGGTAAGGCGCATGGGGAAGTAAATCGCAAACAGGCGATCGCCTGCCTGGAGGCGGTGATCGCCGCCTGCGCAGAGGCGAGCAAGGTATGGCAGGGCTACCTGGCGTCGCCCGGCGCGCCCGGCGATAAATGGTCGGTCTTGAGCTGGGTGGGGGCGGAGCGTGCAAAACTACTGCACGAAATCGGCCTCGAGGCCCGCACCCAGATGATGCAGGCATCCCTGGGGAGTGGCGGCAACTCCGCCGGCCTGGAAGACGCCATCATTGAATTGGCCTACGGCCAAGTCAAAGAAGGGGAAACCGGCCAGGACGTCGCCAAACTCGCTATTCAGCGCATGCAAGAACGCGTGCAAGCAATTCGCAAGCTCATCGCCAGGATCGAGGCAGCGCCGCATATCCCGACCAAGAGCATGAAGACCGCGATGCCGGCAGCAAAGAAAAAACCTGTAGCGCAGAAAGCGCCGAAGAAAAAACCCACCCTAGCCAAGAAAACCGCTAAAAAAACACCGGCCAAGAAAAAATCCGCGGCGCCCAAGAAGTCTTCTGGGAAGCTTGCCAGTAAGAAGAAGGCCGGATCTAAACCGAGCAAGAAAAAGGGAAAAAAGAAGTAGTGCTTACATCCCCGCGACGGCTCTTGTAGGACGAGCACATCGCCCTAGCCGGCGCAGGGATAACACACCAGCATGCCGGTAGAGCCTTAGAAGGACATCTGCCGGTGTTGGCGACCTCTTCCTTGATATACGGTTTCAGTGGAGTGTAAACTTCTCGCATGGATCCCTTACGTAAACAGAAACCCGTTGCCCCCCATCCTCCGCTATCCAAGTATTATCAATCCGAGAGCCAGCATCGCCGGTTCCTGAGTAAAGTCTTCGACGAGACCGCCGGCAACTACGACTGGATAGACAACATGATGTCATTCGGATCGGGCCTGTGGTATCGGCGCGATGCACTGCGGCGTGCCGGCCTGATCGCCGGCATGCAGCATCTCGATGTCGCCGTCGGCACCGGTGCCATTGCCCGGTCCGCGGTGGATATCGTAGGGGCGTCGGGCAGCGTGATTGGTATCGACCCCAGCATGGGTATGTTGCGGCAAGCAGTGCGCAACGCGCGCATTCCCGTGATCCAGGGGGTGGCCGAGCGTTTGCCGTTTTTCGATCGATCCTTTGATTTTCTCAGTATGGGTTATGCGTTGCGTCACGTGACCGATCTCAAGACCACCTTCGATGAATATGCCCGGGTGCTCAAGCCTGGTGGTACTCTGTTGATTCTTGAATTCGCGCAGCCAAAATCGCGCCTGGGTTTTGCGGTGGGCAGGTTTTATCTCAACCGCGTGGTTCCGTGGCTAAGTCAGATCGGTTCCGGTAAGAAGCAGGCACGCATGTTAATGGAATACTGCTGGGACACGGTGGAGAATTTCGTCCCGGGCAAGGCCATACTGGATGCGCTCACGACCAGCGGATTCGTCCACACTACGCGTCGCACATGGTTCGGCGTATTTAGCGAGTATATTGCGCAGAGGCCGCGCTAGCACCCGTGGTGTCAGTGGAAGAGCAAGCGTCGTCGCATCATCGATTCGATACCTTATGATGCAAGTCCGAAGCCGCGCATGGGTGACCATAGTTTCCTATGTAGTCGCATTCCATGTATTGCTCGCCTATGGGTTACCGGGTGGTGTTCTTCTACTGCTGGCCGTGGCTGCGGGCCTGCTCTATGCCCGTGTCGGGGCCATGGGTGCGGTGGCAGTGACTTTTACGCTGGTTACCATCACCCTCTTGTATAGCCTGGCCCTCAAGCTTTCGGGATTCGAAAACACCATCTATTTCAGACCGGACGAAAGGCTTTCGACATTCGATTACCAGCGTAATCACAGGATCTTCCGGCCTGGTGTTAGTCTGGACATGCGCATGCCTCAGGGCGACCTACAGTCCATGACCAGCATTAACATCGCCGAACCACGGGATGTAAACTACCATATTGATTCCCACGGTTTCCGAAATGACAGCGACTATGAGGGTCAGAAATATCTGCTCGTGGGCGACTCGTTTGTCGTCGGCACTGGCAACACCCAGACCGACATGATCAGCGCACAGCTTGCCCAGGGCTACGGCATAGCTGCCTATAATCTTGCCCACCCGGGAGATGTCGCGGACTACGCCCAGTATGTCGCCGGATTCAAGATCAGCCACCCTACGGGCGCAAAGCTGTTGGTGTTTATCTTCGAGGGCAACGACTTTGTGGCATCGCGCACCAAAAAGCGTTCTGCGACATCCTTATTTTTCAAACGTTATTCCAATCTCTTTTCTGACACCAACGTGTTCCGCGTGACTAAATCCCTATACGCGCGTGCCAAGCGATCGTCCCAGATCGCGGATTCGGAATATTTAATTATTACCGCTATCCAGGGGAAAAAAATCGCCTTTCTCAGGCGCTATGCGGAGGTGGCGCGCCAAGCATCGCAACCGCCGATAGAGAGTTTCGAGCGTGCCATCGGCGACATGGGTGCCGACATAGAGCGCATCTTTTTTATTCCGACCAAATATCGCGTGTACCATAAATATGTCGATCCCGGCACGACCCTACCAAACGCAGCGTGGGAGTATCTCAACGGTGTGTGCCGAAAAAATAATCTCCAATGCACCAATCTCACCCAGCCGCTGATTAAGGCGACGGATGAATTGCTGGCCCAAGGGGAAATGACTTGGTGGCGGGACGATACTCACTGGAACCGTAACGGCATGGCGGTGGCGGCGCGCGTGGTCGCCGAAACACTGAGGGTACAGGCGGCACGACCGAATAAATAATACCCGGTGGCTAGGTGCCCGCCTTGGTGAGCACCTCCACCTCCACCTCCACC
>JANOTM010000071.1:0-2452 GCA_031416355.1 Gammaproteobacteria bacterium | reverse complement strand
CTGGTGCAGCCGGTCTCAACCAGCTTCTTGCCTTTCGCGGCGTCGCCCGGCAGCATGGATGCCGCCTGTGCGCCCTGGGCCAGACTCGCCATGATTAGGGTCGCGATCATCGATTTTTTCATGTTCATGTTATATCTCCAGTGGGTTGGGTGGTCATCAAGCCAGGCCTTGCAGGTGCGCGATGCGTACCGGCGCCGGCGGATGGCTATCGTAGAACGCCGAATAGATAGGATCGGGCGTCAGCGTACTGGCGTTTTCTTGGTAGAGTTTGACCAGGGCGCTGACTAAGGATTTGGCATCGGACTGTTCGGCGGCAAAGTTATCCGCCTCGAATTCGTGGCGGCGCGATCCCCAGGCCATAATGGGCGAGAGGAGGAAAGTAAACACCGGGCTGGCCAGTAGGAACAGTGTCAGTGCGGTGTAAGTTGAGGCATGGCTCATACCCAGGCCGTGAAAGAACCAGTCCTGGCGTAGCAACCAACCCAGCAGGGCGAGTCCCGCCAAGCTTAGGGTAATGGTCAGCAACATGCGCTTCAATACGTGGTGGCGCTTGAAATGGCCCAACTCGTGCGCCAGCACCGCCTCGATCTCTTTTTCGCGCAAGGTCGTGAGCAAGGTATCGTAAAAGACGATGCGCTTGGTCTTGCCGAAACCGGTGAAATAGGCGTTGCCGTGGGCCGAGCGGCGCGAGCCATCCATGACGAAGATGCCGCGGGTCTTGAAGCCGGTGCGCTTGAGCAGGGTCTGGATGCGTTGCTGCACCTTGCCCTTGGCCAGGGGCGTGAACTTGTTAAACAGGGGCGCGATCACGCTCGGGTAGGCCCATACCATAAGAAGCGTGAATCCGGTCCACAGCAACCAGACATACAGCCACCAGAGAGCGCCCATTTCCAGCATCAGCCACAGCACCGCCATGAGTAGCGGCGCGCCTATCACCAGGAGCAACGCGGTCTGTTTGGCCAGATCGGCGACATAGGTCTTGAACGTGGTTTTGTTGAACCCGAATCGTTGTTCGATGACAAAGGTAAGATACAGCGAGGCGGGTATGTCCAATACACCCATAATAAGGAATGCCGCGAGCATGAAGACGGTGCCGGTGAGCAGCGGATTGAGATCGGCCGCGCGCACGGTTTGATCCAGAAAATCGAGTCCGCCACCCACGGTCCAGAGTACCAGTAAGAGATTGCCGAGAGTGGCGTCCAACAGGCCGAAGCGGCCCTTGGCGACGGTGTAATCCGCCGCCTTTTTATGCGCGCGCAGCAGGATTTTTCCCTTGAACGGCGCCGGTACCGCATGCCGATGGCTGCGTACGTGGCGCAGGTGGCGCCAGCTCAGCCACATCTGGACCGCTTGCATAATGGCTAGCAAGGACAAAAAGACGATAGAGAAACTATTCATGGCGTGGAATGTTATGATCGCGTTAGTGCAAGACCCAATACTAAGCTAATTCCGGAGAAAACGCATGCCGCAGGACCCCAATGCCCTGGTATGGATAGACCTAGAAATGACCGGGTTGAATACCGATACCGACCGGATCATCGAGATCGCCACCATCGTCACCGATAGCGAACTCAATACCATCGCGCAAGGCCCGGTGCTGGCGGTGCATCAATCCGATGCCATGCTGGCCGGCATGGATGAATGGAATACCCGCACCCACAATGCCAGCGGACTGGTGGAGCGGGTGAAGGCGTCTACCTTGTCGGAGGCGGACGCGGAGCGCCAAACCCTGGCGTTTCTCCAACAGCACGTGCCGAAAAATAAATCCCCCCTATGTGGTAACAGCATCTGCCAGGACCGCCGCTTCCTTGCCCGCGGCATGCCGGCCCTAGAAGCCTATTTACATTACCGCAACTTGGATGTGAGCTCGATCAAGGAACTGGTGAAGCGTTGGCGACCGTCGCTGAACAATGGCTTTGAAAAAAAGAACACTCATAAGGCCCTGGACGATATTCTCGAATCCATCGCTGAATTGAAATATTATCGCGAGCATTTTTTGCGCTTGTCGTGAGGTTGTGTGCCCTAGTTAATAGGGTGGCTTGCGGCTAGCGGACTTGGTTGTACGCGCTAGCGCGCGGCTTTAAAAGCTAATTGCGGGCGCTCCGCCCCTGCACCCTGGGTTACTTTCTCTTGTTTGCCCAAGAGAAAGTAACCAAAGAGAAGGGCACCCCATCGCTCGCCGGGCGAACACCACGCCCAGTCCCCTGCGCTCCTCGCCCCACCGGGGCTCCGCAACTCGCATTGCCTTATATTCGGCAATGCTCAAACAGTGCTTGCGCACATCCCCCGGTGGGGCTGCGGTGTTCGGCGAGCGCTAAGGGGTTTACATCAACCCTAAACCAAACCAACCCAACATCTACACCTAAAAAAACCAAGCCTCTACTGTCGGTCGAAGGGAGAAATCTAATAACGACGGTAACTATCTCAATGCCAGTTCGGTAGGTTGGGCTGA
>JANOTM010000070.1:0-2528 GCA_031416355.1 Gammaproteobacteria bacterium | reverse complement strand
CCCAGACATGATCGAGTAGGCCTTTGAGGGTGCCGCCATCTACCACTTTTTTAATTTCCACGCGTGGTTTTGTTTTGGCGGCGTCTTCTGAGGCGGTGTACCAGACTGGCATCAGACCCAAAAGGGTTAGCACAACAATATTGATTTTCATGGTATTGCCTCGGGCATATTAAGCCTCAATTCCTCAACAGCTTTCCAAATTCCTGATATTCACTGGCGAGTTGGCGGTGTACGCCCACGGCCTCGCGGTATTTTTCCGCGGCTTCCTGCAGGCGGCCGCGCCGGTAGTGGGTGAGGGCGAGATTCATCTTGATGCCGCCATCCGCCGGGTCCAACTCCTCGGCATAACGATACGCGTCCAGGGCGCGATCATAATCGCCTAAAGTATAGTAAATATTGCCGCGGTTATTGTGCGCATCGCTGTTATTCGGCGCTGTCGCCAACAATTGATCAAATTCCTTAAGCGCCTGATCGTACAGGCCATTCTGGGCGTAGATGATGGCGATTTGCAGGCGAGCGCTGGTGTTCGCGGGATTTTGCTTAAGCAGGCTGCGGTAAGGTAGAACTAACCTATCCAGGCCCTTGGTCACCAGAATGCGGCGTTCGCGATCAATGAGGGGTGCGAGCTTATCCGCCGCCGGTATTTCTAGCGCATACTTTGCCGGCGCCAGGGTCACGGGCATGTTGTGCGCCCAGGCGTCTTTGAGGGGCAGCACGGTCAAGGTTTTGGCATGCTCCGCCGCGCGGTATTTTTTCGCACCCTCGGCCCAGGCTTCGGAAAATGAGGTGGCGATCATGGTGGCCTCTAGCGGTATCCAGACCTCCTGGTTGCGCACCACCAACAGGTCGTCCTGCAGGCTGATGCTGTCGCGGTGTTTTTCCGCCACGCGCGTATTGAACATGAGAAACAAATGCCCCGGTACATCCACCATGGCGGTCTCTATGCCCAGACTCTCCAACCCCGCGCTCAGCAATACCGAGAGATCGTCGCAGTCGCCGCTTTTTACCCGCAGGGTTTCGCGCGGAAATTGCACGTAGTCCACTTGCTCGGCGTTGACTTTGGAATAGGGGCTATTGGGGTCCGCCAGGTATTTCATACCGTAGGCCGCGAGACCGTCGTACCAGGTCATGGCCTTGATCATGTTCTCGTTTAAATTGGTCAGCGGCGCGTACTGGGTCACGGTCTGGCGCGCGAAGTCCTTCAACACGTCGTCCTTGGGCGTGACAAAAGAACCGACCATGGCGGCATCGACCCAGAGTATGGCGTTCTTGCCGTAGATGGTCATGGGGCGCGCCAGCTCGGCGAAATTCTGCTGACCGTCCTGGGAGAAGGCGAGCTTCACTTCGGCCTGCACCCCGGTATCCTCATCAATGCCGAGTATGCGGTTGTTAAACGAGGCATACAGGGGCACCTCCAGGGTGGCGTTCGCCTTGAGCAAGGGGATCTCCTGGGTGCTGGGGAAATCCATATATCCCTTAATATAAAAACTCAGCGTGAGCTTGCTGTAATCCACCCCACCGGTGTTCTTAAGCACTACACGTCCCGCGGGCTGGGTGGCATAACGTTTATAGGCGGCGGAGAACACGCGCTCCAAACGCAGGTCTTGCAGTACGATGCGCGGCGTAGCGCGATCGAATTCCAGGGAACGTTTCTTTTCCGCATACGCCGCGTCCAAATGGGCTTTGTTCTCAGGGGTGGCGCCCAACTCGACTGCACGCGTCAGCGCCTTAATAGCGCTATCGAACAAGCGCCGCTCCAGATACATGCGCCCGAGCAGCGCATGCGGTAGGGGATTGCGCGTGTCCAGGGCCGCGGCTTTTTCCAGATGCGTGAGGGCGGCGTCATACACATTGTTTTCCAGATACAGCCGGCCGAGCTGCAGGTGCAGAGCGGCGGATGCATCGTTTAAGGCGAGCGCCTTGTTGAGTAGTGCGATGGCGTCACCGTTCTTGCCCTGACGCTGGGCACTATCGGCGAGCAGCATGATCGGCTCTATGCGTTTCGGCTCGAGGCGCATGGCCTCTTTGGCCTGATCGCTCGCGTCTTTCCAATGACCCAGGGCCAGCAAGGTGAGGGCGTAGCGGTAACGCGCGTCGTAATTCGCCGGTTGCAAGGCCACGGCGCGCGCCAGGTGTTCAGCGGCCTGGATGGGGTGGTTGCTGTCCAGCTCCAGCTGACCCAGTCGACTATGCGCCTCGAACGCCGCCGAGTCCGCTGCCAGCGCGCGCTGCAGGGCCTCCTTGGCCTGGGCGTGCTGTCCGAGCTGGGCGTGGGCGTCTGCCAATGCCACCCAGGTATCGAGGTGTGCAGGATCTTTACTGCCGGCCTTGGCCAGCGCCAGTATCGCTTCCTGCGGCTGGTTGTGCGCCAGGGCGATCATGCCCAGCAGATATCCGCCGGCCGCCTCCTGGGACGGTGTGCCCGACAGTGACAAGGCGATGGCACGACCCTGGTCATATTCCTTCAGTGCGATATGGCTGCGCGCCGCGCCTATGCGCGCCGCAACATTCTGCGGATCGATACTCAG
>JANOTM010000069.1:0-7161 GCA_031416355.1 Gammaproteobacteria bacterium | reverse complement strand
CGCCAATATTTCCACCATCCCGGCGCCTGTTCCCGACAGCGCTCTACCTCGCCCATCCATGGGCTCGCATGGCGGTCGCCCACCCTACACACTGCCCAGGCCGTCGCGATTCGTTTAAGATAAGCTCCATGCAAACCTCGGTGATAGAAGTCCAAGACTTGAGTAAACGCTACGGCCAAGTGCCGGCGGTGCAAGGCATCTCCTTCGCCATAGCCCGCGGCGCGGTATGCGGCTTGCTCGGGGGCAACGGCGCCGGTAAGACCACCACCTTGGCCATGCTGCTCGGCCTGCTGCTACCCACTACCGGTAGCATCCAAGTGTTGGGCGTGGACATGTTGCGTCACCGCTATCGCGCCCTGGCGCGCATGAATTTTTCTTCGCCCTACGTGGATCTTCCGCACCGCCTCACGGTGCGCGAGAATCTTTCTGTGTTTGCCCGCCTCTATGGCATTAAAAATATTCCTGCACGGCTTCAACAGCTGGCGCAGGACCTGGATATCGAGGCCTTCTTCAAGCGTCCCTATGGCAATCTTTCCGCCGGCCAGAAGACGCGCGTGGGCCTGGCCAAGGCGCTGCTGAACGAGCCTGAGCTGTTGTTGCTGGACGAACCCACCGCGTCTCTCGATCCCGACACCGCCGACCGTATCCGCGGTTATCTCATGGCGTACAAGACGCGCACCGATGCCACCGTCGTGCTGGCCTCGCACAATATGCTGGAAGTAGAAAGGTTATGCACCGATGTCATCATGCTGCGCGCCGGACGCATTGTTGATCGCGACACACCGCAGCGCCTACAAGCGCGCTTCGGCCGCGCCAACATGGAAGATGTCTTTTTGGATATCGCCCGCGGCGGCGCGGAAGAAGAGTCCATAACCCAGGCCCAATTATGACCTCGGCGCTCATGTCTTTTTCTCCGGCGCGGGTGTATGCCATGGTGTTGCGCTACATCTATTTGCTGCGCCGTTCCTGGCCGCGGATACTGGAGCTTGCCTATTGGCCGACCATGCAGATGATTCTGTGGGGATTCATTAGCCAGTTTCTTTCCACCAATAGTTCTTGGTTGGCGCAGGCATCGGGCGTGTTGCTCGCGGGGGTATTATTATGGGATGTGATGTTCCGCAGCCAACTCGGCGTATCCACGGTGTTCTTCGAGGAGATGTATGCGCGTAACCTCGGCCATCTGTTCGCCAGCCCGTTGCGGCCGTATGAACTGGTGTGTGCCTTGCTCAGCATTAGTTTTATCCGTACCGTCATTGGTGTGGGCGGCGCGGCGCTGCTGGCCATTCCTTTATATCACTATTCCATTTTTAGCATGGGCCTGCCGCTGATGGCGTTTTTTGTCAATCTGCTGGTCATGGGCTGGTCCATCGGCTTGTTGGTAGCGGGGCTGGTATTGCGCTACGGACTGGGCGCCGAGAACCTGGCGTGGGCGGCGATCTTCGCCGTTGCGCCGGTGAGCGGTATTTATTATCCGGTGTCGGTGTTGCCCGGCTGGCTGCAGGTCGTGGCCTATGGCATGCCTTCGAGCCATGTGTTCGAGGGCATGCGCGCGTTATTATTCGAGCACGTTTTCCGCTGGGATTTGTTTGTTAACGCGGTGGTGCTGAACGTGGTCTTTCTTGCGGCGGGCGTGGGCGTATTCCTGGCGGTGTTTCGCAGCGCGCGCCGGCGCGGTTTGCTGTTGAATGTGGGTGAATAGCGTGGCTCAGCTTAACTGCGTCTTTTCCTTACCGCAGCGCTCGCACCGCCATACGCTCACCAGCTTGCCGTGTTTTACGTCGAACTTGGTTTTGGTAACGACTTTCCATTTGTGAAAGTCGTGTAGACACAGGGTCTTTCCCTTATTTTTGGTCGTGGGGGAGGGCTTGCGGAATGGCAGAATTTTGCTCATGTCGAATTCAGTGTAGACGGCGTCGCACGCACATTTTCCGGCTGACCAGGGACTTGCACCAACGGTATCACGGTCCTGCAGGGTGAGGGTACAATTATCCGCCGCATAGGTGTTGCCGCGGCCATGCCATTCTTGACGTGGACGAACTTTTTTACACAAACTTATGACCGAATCTCTGCTTATCGGAACCTACGGCTGGGAGCACCCGGCCTGGCATGGGAGTTTTTATCCGCCGGAACTCCCGACGGACTGGCGTTTTTGTTTTTATAGTAATCGGTTGCGCAGCGTACTGGTGAGCGCCGAAAGCTGGCGCGTTACCGATGCCGGACAAACACGGCTATGGCTAGCGGATTGCGACCCGCAATTCCGATTCGTGCTAGAGCTGCCGGCGCCACTGGCTGCGCCGGCGACACCCGCGATGTTCGATGCGCACTGGGCCGATTTTTGCGCGCACATCGAGCCGCTCCATGGGCACACCGCTGGATTGCTACTACGCCCCCCCGCTGCAGCCGTCCCCGATCGCGATAGTCTGGCACACGCCCTATCGGTGTTGACCGCTTATAAACCGGTGTGTGTGGACTTGCCTTCCGATCCCTGGCGCAGCGAGGGGATATCGATACTATTGGCCGATGCCGGGGCCGGCCGGTGCTGGCACGCGGATGAAACCGCCGCACCACAACCCGGCGGCCGGTTCATGGTGGGCCTCACCTCCGGCGGCAACGCCAAAATCCTACGGCGTCAAATCGAGGCCCTGGGCACATGGCAGCACGACACCAGTCTGGCGGGTCTATTTGTACAGCCCCCCGGCAGCGCGCGCATGGCCGAAGAGGCGCGCATCATCGCGGAAATCCTGGGTAAATAAAAACCCCAGGCCGGGGTGTCGCGGCCTGGGGTTTTTATTTGTAAAAGCTGGGTCTAGTTTTTGTAGGGTGGGCGACCACCATGCGAGCCCATGGATGGGCGAGGTAGAGCGCTGTCGGGAACAGGCGCCGGGATGGCGGAAGTACTGGAAACGCAGGAGCAGTTTCCAGTGAATCGCCCACCAGCGTGTGCCGACCGCAGCCCCGTGTGGTGGGCGATGCCCACCCTACAAACTACAACATCAATAGCCTATTAAAAAATAAAGCTCATGCCGCCGAATACAGCAGTCCCCGAGGGATCGTAACGATTGTTAACAGGGCCGTCGCTGTCATTGTAGAGACCCTTAACCTCGACCAAGAAGCCGATGTTATCGAAGCGGAATTCGATGCCGGTGTTTGCATGTACCTGAAAGTTGACGTCCGGGCTAAGGTTGGGGCCGCCGGTAACACTGGTATGCCCTATACCCATGCCCATGCCGACAAACGGATGAAACACACCGGAATCGATGAAATACTTTCTGGCACTGAAGAGGATCATTTGAGTTTTTGCCTGGCCACCACTGACCGCCGTGGCCGGGCGGTAATCATGCCGATAGGTCAGGTATTCCATGCCAAAGCCGATGTTACGCCGGTTGCGATGTTCCCAGGCGAATCCGAAGGTGCGACGGCTGCGGTCGTCGAACACGCGTTCTTGCGTGCCCAGAAACTGGGAATCGTCCCACAGCTCTAGCTGTCCTAGTTTCATGATAAGAACGCCTCCGGCCATGGCGGGTGCGGAGCCTAGGCCAAGGATGCCGAACATGAGAACAGAATAAAAAACGCGCAGACGTAGATAGTGCATGGTGCGACCTCTTTATTAAGTTAAGGTAAAATTGCCCGACCACACAGGCCGTGTGCCCGCGCCCTAGGCAGAGCATTACGTTAGCAAAATCGCCTCCCCGAACCAAGTGCGGATTACTGGCGCCGCCGGGCACGGCGCCTGGTTTGCTGAGAAAAACAGCCGGCTGCTTGATTACCGCGCCTTTATAAGGCAGGCTTTCTCGCCTCCGGCGCATGCGTGCCGCCGATAATTTTAATTAACTATACTAAACGGATGACATCCAGCGTGTCGCAAGCAGTGTTCAACGACAGTACCAACCTAGTGGAAATCCGCGATGTGCACTTCGCCCGCGGCACGCGCCCCATCTTGAGCGACATGACGCTCACCATACCGCGCGGCAAGGTCACCGTGATCATGGGAGGCAGCGGCTGCGGCAAGACCACCGTGCTCAACCTCATCGGTGGCCGACTGCGACCGGACCGCGGGCAGGTGATGGTGGATGGCCTGTCGGTTCCGGATCTGAATATAAAGGCGCTCTACGCGTTGCGCAAGCGCATGGGCATGCTGTTCCAGACTGGCGCCTTGCTCACCGATCTGAGCGCATTCGAGAACGTCGCCTTTCCCTTGCGCGAGCATACGCGCCTACCCGAGGCGCTGTTGCGGCATGTGGTGCTAATGAAACTGGAGACCGTGGGCCTGCGCGGCGCGCGCGATCTGATGCCGGCGGAATTGTCCGGCGGTATGGCGCGGCGCGTGGCCTTGGCGCGCGCCATCGTCATGGAGCCGATGATGATTATGTACGACGAACCCTTTACCGGGCTCGATCCCATCTCCAAGGGCGTGATCGCCAAACTCATACGCGAACTAAACGATGCCCTGGGCATCACATCCATCGTGGTGTCGCACGATGTCGCCGATACCCTGGCCATCTCGGACTATGCCTACCTGCTGGGTGGCGGCCGCATCCTGGCCCAGGGCACGCCGCAGGCGCTGCAGCAATCCACCGCCGCGGATGTGCGCCAGTTTATGCAGGGTCTGCCGGACGGACCGGTACCTTATACTTATCCGGCGCGCGCCTATATCGAAGATTTATTCGATGGTGGTTCGCCATGAGGGCATTTCAGTATCTCGGTGGTGCGGCGCTGGACGGCGTCGAGCGCCTCGGCCGCGCCACGCTGTTTTTGTACGAAGTGGTGAGCGGGTCGTGGATGCTGGTGCGGCGTTTCTATTTGGTCATCGAGCAGGTCTACGCCGTGGGCGTGTTGACCCTGGTGATCATCCTGGTGTCCGGCGGCTTCGTCGGTCTGGTGTTGGGCCTGCAGGGTTATAATACCCTGGCCAAGTTCGGCGCCGCGGATTCCCTGGGCCTGCTGGTGGCGCTATCCTTGGTGCGCGAACTCGGGCCGGTGGTGACGGCCCTGCTGTTCGCCGGACGCGCCGGCTCGGCCTTGACCGCGGAGATCGGCCTCATGAAGGCCACGGATCAACTCGCGGGCATGGAGATGATGGCGGTGAACCCGGTGACGCGGGTTATCGCGCCGCGTTTTTTCGCCGGCATCGTGTCGATGCCGCTACTGGCGGCGCTGTTCAGCGTTGTTGGCGTCCTGAGTGGGCATATGATAGGCGTGGGCTTATTAGGCGTGGACGTGGGCGCGTTCTGGTCGCAGATGCAGAACGGCGTGGATTTTTACGATGATATTCTGAATGGTGTCATCAAAAGCGTGGTGTTTGGTGTGGTGGTGACCGGGATCGCGGTATTCGAAGGATACGATGCGGTGCCGACCTCGGAAGGCGTCAGCCGCGCCACCAACCGCACCGTGGTGTATTCGTCGCTCGCGGTGCTGGGGCTGGACTTTATTATGACGGCGTTGATGTTTTAAGTGAGGTACACATGATACAAAGAAAAGTTCTGGAAATCTGGGTCGGCGTATTCGTGGCCGCCGGATTATTCGCCCTCGGCACCCTGGCGTTCCGCGTCGGCAACCTGGCCACCGCCGAGGTGGCCAATGGTTATCGCATCGATGCGCAGTTTGAAAACATCGGTGGCCTCAAGGTGAGATCACCGGTGACTCTGGCGGGTGTACGCATAGGCCGCGTCGCCGCCATCGGTTTCGATCCCGCCACCTATCAGGCGGTGGTGAGCATGAATATCGACGGCCGCTATAATGTTATCCCGGTGGATACCAGCGCCTCTATATATACGTCCGGCTTATTGGGAGAACAGTATGTCGGCTTGGAACCCGGCGGCAGCGAGGAGTATCTCAAGGATCAAGGCAAGATTCAGCTGACCCAGTCGGCCCTGGTGCTGGAAAAGCTGGTCGGCCGGCTGTTTACGAGTTTCATTGAAAAACCCGCGGCCGATAAGCCAGCGAGCGATAAAAAGTAATCCCATTGCCGTTAACGCACGGAGGTGTCCCATGAAAAAATTTTCTGCCATCGCGGTGTTCACCGTGGCGCTGTTAAGCGGCGCACCGCAAGCCCATACCGACGTTGCGACACCGCCGGATGAGCTGGTGCACAAGACCACCGACGAGATGCTCGCCAGCATCAAGGCCAATCGCAGCGCCTACGCCCAGGATCATACGAAGCTATATAAGATGGCGGAGGAAAAGGTGCTGCCGCATTTCGATTTCGCGCGCATGTCCCAATGGGTACTGGGACTCAGCTGGCGCCAGGCCACCCCCGAGCAGCGCGGGCGTTTTGTGGCGCAGTTCCGCGACTTGTTGGTGCGTACCTATTCCACCGCCTTGCTGAACTACACCAGCCAGCAGATCGTCTATCATCCACTGACCATTAAACCCACGGACAAAGAGGTACTGGTAAAGACCGAGGTCAAACAGAGCGGTGGTGCGCCCAATATTCCCATCACTTACAATTTCTATAAGAACAAGGACGGCGCCTGGAAGGTCTACGACGTCACCATCGATGGCGTGAGTCTGGTGACCAACTACCGCTCGGTGTATGCCTCCAAGGTGCGCGAGCAGGGTATGGATGGCCTGCTGGCCTCCATGGCGGACAGCGCCAAGGCCGCGCGCAAGTAACGCGTATGAACAATAGCAACACGCCGGTGCATACGGTTTCCGGACCCTTGACCTTCGATTCGGTACCGAATCTGTATACCACTTCCCGTGGTTGGTTTACCGTTGGCACCGGCATGACCATCGATCTACAACAAGTTGCCCAGGCGGATAGTGCCGGCCTCGCCCTGCTCATCGAATGGCTGCGCTGGGCGCGCAAAGCGGGATTGTCCCTTACCTATATCAATATCCCACCGCAGATGTTGGAATTGATACGGGTCAACGGCCTGCAGGATACTCTCCTTAACGGCACGGTCATTTAGGAAACTCTGATTAAATCCTCACTGTCATTTCGACCAAAGGGAGAAATCTAGTGTAGTGCTTCGCAGTCAATGGAACCTATGATTTGCGTCGTGTACCCTAACTATTATTCTACCCATGAACCGGCCGCAGGCCGACCGGCTTTCCCTCTCCCGCGTTTTTGCGGGAGAGGGTGGCCCGCAGGGCCGGGTGAGGGAAGAGAGCGCACGGTTCATGGCGTCAATTCGCGGCAACACCGCTTTGGCCGTGCGG
>JANOTM010000068.1:0-15612 GCA_031416355.1 Gammaproteobacteria bacterium | reverse complement strand
GGGCACGCGCGACCCGCACTTCGCCGAGGCGACGCCGAGCATGATCCGGCGAGTGCACCAGGCGGATATGCTGGTGCTGATCGGCGCGGACCTGGAGATCGGTTGGCTGCCGCCGCTGCTCGAGACCGCGCGCAACGGCCGCGTACTGCCCGGCGCGCCGGGCTATCTGGATTTGTCCACATCAGTGCCTCTACTCGACAAGCCAACGGGGCCGGTGTCGCGTGCCCAAGGCGACGTGCACGCGCGCGGCAACCCACACTACTGGCTCGATCCGCGTAACGGCCTGCGCATGGCGCAAGCGATCAGCATGCGCTTGAGCGAGATCGATCCCGCGCATGCGGCGGACTACCGCACGCGGCTGGCGGCGTTTCAGCAGGAGCTGGAGCGACGCCTGCTCGCTTGGCAGGCGCAGCTCGCGCCGTTGAAAGGCGCACCGGTCGTCGCCTATCACAAGTCGTTCGTGTATCTCGCGGACGCGTTCGGCTTCCGGATCGTCGCCGAGGTCGAACCCAAGCCCGGCATCCCGCCGAACGCCGCGCACCTGCAGCAGCTTATTGAAACGATCCGCGCGCAGAAGATCGGGGTGCTGATCATGGAACCGTACTACGAGCGCCGTTCGGCGGAATATCTGGCGCGAGAGACCGGCATCAAGGTCGTGGTGCTGCCGCAATCAGTGGGCGCGCAGCCGCGGGTCTCCACTTACTTCGATTTGTTCGACGCCATCGTTGCCGCGTTCAAGGCCGCGGGTGTCGCGCCATGAGCGCGTGGACCATCCTGGCGCCGGCGCTCGCCGTGAGCCTCCTCATGCTCATCGCGCACACGTATCTCGGACTGCACGTGCTGGCGCGCGGCATCATCTTCGTCGACCTGGCGCTCGCGCAGATTGCGGTGCTCGGCGTGAGCCTCGCCTTCCTCGCCGGTTATGACACGCACAGCGTCCACGCGCACGCGTTTGCCTTCGGCAGCGCGCTGATTGCGGGCGGCGGCTTCGCGTTACTGCGGCGCATCCCGGACAAGGTCACACGCGAGGTGGCGATCGGCTGCACCTACGTGGTGGCCACGGCGCTCACCGTCGTAATCCTGAGCCGCTCGACCCAGGGCGTCGAAGAACTCAAGGGCATGTTGAACGGCAATATTCTGTTCGTGCGTTGGTCCGAGGTGGCCATCCTCGCGGCGGCGTATGCCTTGCTCGCGGTGCTGCACGCCGTCTTCTTTCGCCGCTTCTATGCGCTGTCGTTCACGCCGGGCCGCGGGGGACGCGCAGCGTTCCTGTGGGAATTCCTGTTCTTTGCCTCGTTCGCGCTGGTTATCACGTTGGGTGTGGACCTCGCCGGCGTGCTACTGGTGTTCGCGTACCTTATTATTCCCGCGTTCAGCGCCTCGCTGCTCACCGGCGCGTTTCGCCGCCGCTTGCCCATCGGCGTTTTGCTAGGGCTCGCCGGCAGTGTCCTGGGCCTGTGGTTGTCGTACCTCGCCGACTTGCCCACCGGACCGACCGTGGTCACGGTCCTGGGTCTGTTGCCGGTGGCGGCGGCGCTTGCCAGGCCGCTATTGCGCATGGTCGATAGAAAAAGAATGGCATGATCACGCCGCTGCGGTTCGCCTTGTGGGATCGTCTGGGCATCGCGGCCTCGACACTGTGCCTGGCGCACTGTCTATTGCTTCCCATCGTGGCCGCGGCGCTGCCGGCGTTTGGTTTGTCATGGGTGGGTGAGGGTGCCGTCCATACAGCCCTCGGCGTTGCCATCGCGAGCATCGCCATGCTGGCGTTCGTCCCCGGCTACCGACGTCACCGGCGTGGATCGGTTCCCACTCTGGCGGCAATCGGCCTGGTGCTGCTAGTGCTCGGCGTTATCGCCGAAACCGCCTGGATGCACGAGATCATGGGCAGCGTCAGCACCACGAGTGGCAGCGTGATGTTGATCGCCGCACATGGATTAAATCGCACTTTCTGCCGCCGTTGTCGGACCTGTGCCGAGACACCGCAATGCGACTTATCGGATTGATGCACACACGGCCTCTATCCATCTCGGGCACCACGAGGTTGACGACCTCCATCGCCGCCTCCGCCCAAATCATCCGGGTAGACCCATGAAAGACCTCAAGTCATTCGATAGCGATGTGCTTACCCGGGGTTTTCTCTTCTAATGCGAGCGCGCAGCGATTTAATCGAATTACTATGTACGCGCCACATTGAATCTTCCCGGTACGCAGAACGACGAACTGCGCTGCTTGCGCTCCTGCGCAACGCGAGACAATGCCACTGACAGTCTCCAGAGGAAGTAACGCTTACTTGCCGGTAAAATTCGCGGCCATATAGTGACCATCCAGGGTGTAGAACAGGTAGAGCGCCTGTTTTGTCTTATCCGGCGCCGCGCTGTTGGTGAATTCCACAACCCACTCCGGCCCCTTTTCGAACGTCTTCTGATAGGCCTTCGTGGGTTTGATCGCGCTCCAACTCTTGTCGACTTTTCCTTTCGACACTAGATCGGCAACTTGTTTGGTCGCCTCTTGTTTGGCCACTTCCGCTGAAATTGGCCCTTGGGAATGGGAATGCTCGTGGCCAGGACCGGAAAAAGCGGGGGCGGTCACCAGGCTGAGGGCGCACAACGTCACAACAATAATTGTCTTATGCATACTCGGTTTCTCCTTTGGGTGGGTCAGTCTATGGAATCGTGAGTCGCTTCGGAACGACGTTTGGCGGCGCGTTCCACATCCAGCTTCATATGCTCGTGCAGGTGATTGTCGGCACTAAAGCCGAATTCGTCCGGACTACTTTGGTGTGAGTAACCATGCATCTGGAATATAAAAAAGAACGCGCCAGCGAATATCAGCCCAATGTTAGAGCCGGCGCTAAATGCCTTGAATGATCGCGCCTTGCGCCACCCGGCCAATAACGCCAACATGATGGAAAGTGCCGCGATTTGTCCCAATTCGATGCCGGCGTTGAAGGAAATAATATTCAACAACAACCCGTCGCTGTTGAGCGGCAACTCCTGAAGCCGGGTCGAGAGACCGAAGCCGTGCATAAGCCCGAACAATACTATCATCACCAGCATGTTGGGCGGCTGGATATGCAGGTATTTACGAAAGCCGTCCAAATTCGCAAATGCGACATACGCCACGCTCAGCCCGATCAGCGCGTCGATTAGGAAATAATTCAACTGAATTTGGTTGAACGTCGCCAGTATCAATGTAACGCTGTGCCCGAGCGTGAAGGCGGTAATGTACTTGACGATATCGCGAAACGAAGTCAGTAAGAAAATAATGCCGAATACGAACAACAAGTGATCGTAGCCGCTAAGCATGTGCGTCGCACCGAGCCAAAGATAGCGCAGGTTGCCGCCTTCAACGATAGCCAGCTTGTCGGCCTCGGACATGCCGTGACCGAGCACCACCGCTGGAATCAGTAACGCCGATGCAAGTGCAAGCACCAGTACCAGTGCGCGATTCGTAACCGATGCCATGAAAACACCTCTTAGGTTATTTGAATGTTAAAAATTGATCAGTACGTGCCCCGATCATCGGTACGCGCCAGGAAACCCACTTTGGCACGCCGCGGCATCACAGTCGACCCTGGCGCTCCAGGTGCGTGACCCAATAAACACCGCGCCCGGCCACGCCGTGGCTGGAAGCCTGCAGCGCCGCAAGCACCTTGTCCACGTCGGCGTCGTCGAGTACCAGGTCCACGCGCACGTGTGGCACGTAACCGACCACATGGTCACGCGCAGCAAGAAACGCGCCGCGCACGCCCTGCGGGCCGTGACCCTCGACCTGCGTGAAGGTAAAGCCTTCGACCTCCTTAAGGTCACGCAGGGCATCGGCCAGGGCCTGCTTGATGTCGGTGTGCACGATCAGTGTGAGATTTTTCATAGGGGGCTCTCGGGTCCTGTTTGTGATTTTCGTTCGGCGCGCGACTCCAGCCAGGCATAGAGCGTGGGCAACAACACCAGGGTGAGCAGGGTCGAGGTAAAGAGCCCGCCTATCACCACCACCGCCAGCGGTCGTTGCAGCTCCGAACCCGGGCCGGTGGCGAGCAGCATGGGCACGAGACCGAGACTGGCGATGAGCGCCGTCAGCAACACCGGGCGCAACCTGCGTTCCGCGCCTTCGCGTACCGCTTGCAACAGCGGGCGTCCGGCCGCGCGCAGCTGATTGAAATACGTCACCATCACCACGCCGTTGAGCACCGCCACGCCGAACAGCGTGATAAACCCGACCGAGGCCGGTACCGACAGATACAGGCCCGACAGAAACAAACTCACCACGCCGCCGATGAGCGCGAACGGTATGTTGAGGATGATGAGGCCGGCCTGGGGCAGCGAGCGGAAAGTGGAGAACAGCATAAGGAAAATGAGCGCGATGGATACCGGTACCACTAGAGTAAGACGTGCGGCCGCGCGCTGTTCGTTCTCGAACTGCCCTCCGTAGGTAACATAGTAACCGCCGGGGAGCTGGACCTCGCGCTCGATGGCGGCGCGCACCTCGGCCACGAAACCGACCACGTCGCGATTCTCGACGTTGGCCTGTATCACCACTTGGCGTCTGGCCGATTCGCGGTTGATTTGCACCGGCCCATCGACTTCCTTGATATCGGCGAGCATCGCCAATGGCACCTGGGCGCCATTCGGAGTTTCGATCAACAGCTGCCCCAGGGTGCGCGGCGAGCTACGCGCCGCTTCCGGATAGCGCAGCAACACCGGGCTGCGACGGTTGCCCTGGATAACATCGCTGACAACCTTGCCGCCCACGGCGGTCTCGATCATACGGTTGATATCCTCGGTGCGTATGCCGTAGCGCGCTATGTCGCCCTGGCGGATATCGAGGCGCAGGTAATTTTGCCCCGAGAGCCGACCGCGGAAAATGTCCACCGCACCTGGGACGCGGCCGACTATTTCTTCGATCTGTTTGGATTTTTCTTCCAACACCCCCAGGTCGTCGCCGAACAACTTGATCGCCATGGCGGCACGCACACCCGTCAGCATCTCCGAGGTGCGCATGTCTATGGGCTGGGTGTAAGCGATGTCCAACTCCCAATCCTTGAAGCGTTCGAGCTTGGCGCGCAATTGCGTGTGGAATTCCGCCAGACTCATGCCCCACTCGCTGCGCGGTTTGGTGAGCAGAAAATTGTCGGTCTGGTAAAGACCCATGGGATCGAGGCGCAGTTCATCCGCCCCGGTGCGCGACACCACGCCGGTAACAGGCGTCAGCTCCATGAGTGCCTGATGGATGGGCGAGTCCATGGCAAGCGAACGCTCTAGTGACACATTCGACGATTTTTCGATGATGACCACCGTGGTGCCCTCGTCCATGACCGGCAGGAACTCGCGCCCGATAAAGGGAAACAAGGCCAGCGCAATAACCAAGGCCACCAGGGCCGCGCCCACGGCGGTGGCACGGTGCGCCAGCGCCCAATCCATAGCCGGGAGATACATGCGTTTTAAACGCGCCAAGACCCAATCATCAGTATGGGCACCGCCACGCATTAGAAAGCTCGCCATGACCGGGATCACCGTGAGCGACAACACCAGCGACGCCAGCAAGGCGAATGCAATGGTCACCGCCAACGGCGTGAACATCTTGCCTTCGAGTCCGGTAAGGCTGAAGAGCGGCAGAAATACCATGATGATAATCAGGACGCCGGAGATCACCGGCGTGGCAACCTCGAGGGTGGCGCGGTACACCAGATGCAGGCGACTCACTCCCGGCGGCGCGCGGCTCAACTGGGTATGGACGTTTTCCACCACCACCACGGCTGCGTCCACCAGGATGCCGATGGCCACGGCCAATCCACCTAGGGACATGAGATTGGCCGACACGCCAAGCACGCGCATAAGAATGAAGGTTGCGAGCACCGACAACGGTAGGATCAAGGCCACAGTGAGCGCGGCGCGCAGATTACCCAGGAGCACAATGAGCACGATCAGAACCAATACCACAGCCTCTCCCAAGGCCTTTTGCACCGTCCACACCGCCGCATCCACCAGCTCGGTGCGATCGTAGAATGGCACGATCTCCACGCCTTTAGGCAGTATCGGTGCCAGTGCCTGCAGTTCGCGTTTCACGCCCGCTACCGTGGTGCGGCTATTCGCGCCCTTACGCAGCAAAACCAGGCCGGTAACTACCTCGCCCTTGGCATCCGCCGTGACGGCACCATAACGCGTGAGTGCGCCTAGGCGTACCGTCGCCACGTCCTGGATGCGCACGGGCGCGCCGGCGCGTGCAATAACCGTGACATTGCCGATGTCAGCGGCATTGCGCAATTGCCCTACGGTGCGCACCAGTAGCATTTCGTCACCGCGGTTGATGCGGTCTCCGCCGGCGTTGCGGTTGTTATTCGCAAGCGCCTGTTCCAAGTCATCCAGGCTTAATCCTTGGGCCGCGAGGCGCCGTGGATCGGGCACGACCTCGAAGGCACTGACCGCGCCACCCAAAGAATTGACATCGGCCGCGCCGTCCACGGTACGCAGCCGCGGGCGTATCACCCAATCCTGCAAGGCGCGCAGTTCCTGATTCGAGTAGCCGTCGCCTTTGATGCGGTACATATAGATCTCACCCAAGGGCGTGGTGATGGGCGCAAGCCCACCTTCGATGCCGGCCGGCAGCGAACTCCACACCTGATTCAGGCGCTCCGCCACCTGGGCGCGCGCCCAATAGATATCGGTGCCGTCCTCGAAGTCGATGATGATGCTGGCCAACGCGTACTTGGTGGTCGAGCGCAGCACCGTTTGGCGCGGCAGGCCCTGCATCTCCATCTCTATGGGAAAACTGATGCGTGCCTCGACCTCCTCCGGCGCCATGCCCGGCGCCTTCACCACCACCATCACCTGCGGGCTGGAGATGTCGGGAAAGGCATCGATAGGCAGCGAGCGAAACGCCCACAGGCCGCCCACGGCGATGGCGGCCGCGAGCAGCAGGATCATCAGGCGCTGGACCAGGGCGGCGCGTATCAGGGCCGCGATCATGGTTGCACCTCCGCAGAACCTGCCAGCGTTATGCCGGCGGCCGCCCGCAATTCCGCGGCTTCTATCCAGGCGTCGCGCAACAATTCAAGATAGCGCGCCTGGGCATCGAAATAGGTATTGCTGGCATCCACCAGCGCCAATCCATTCTGTTCGCCGGAGGTGTAACCCTTGCGCGTGAGGTCGAGTACGCGGCGCGCGGGTTGCAGCAGATGGTCGCGATAGTGTTCGGCCTGCTCGATAAGATGTCCGAGATGCAAGTGCGACTGCCGCACACGGCTCGCCAAGTCACGGCGTTGCACTTCCAATAGTGCCTCGGCCTTGTCGGTCTCGCCGCGCGCGCGTGCCACGCCGCCGTCGTTACGATTCCACACCGGTATCTGCACACCTAGCATCAGCCCGCTGTAGTTGCGACGTTCGCCGGCTAGGAAATCCTGCTCGTGAAAAACGCTCAGCGTGGGATCGGCGTAGCGCTGGGCGCGCGCCACGTCCACGGCCGCGCGGCTCGCGTCGCGCAACTGCTGTGTTGCCTGCAACGCGGGATGTGCTGCAAGCCCGTCGAGCAACGCGTTCAGCTCCGCCGGTTCGCTGGCAGGTATGAGCCCTGTGGTTTCGGGTTTCGCATCCGGCGGCAGTGCCAGTAACGCCCGAAATTGTGCCAGTGCCTCACTCCATTTGCCTTCCGCCAAGGCCACGTCCTGACGTGCGGTGGCGCGCAGGATATCGAGGCGCGCGCGCTCCAGAGGTGAAAGGTAACGCACCACACGATCATTACCTGAGCCGCCGGTGCTGCGGTGTAATCCTTCGGCGAAGCTAAGGCGCTCTTGTGCCAGACGTTGACGCTCCGCCGCCAGTTGCAGCGTGTGGAATGTGTGCGCCGTTTGAGTTTCAAGCAGTAAGCGCTGATGGTGTTGTGTCGCGCGCGCGGCCTCGATGTTGGCGGCGGCAGCGCGGCGTTGATGCTGCAACCGGTGCAGCGGCAGCGCTTGGGTGATCGCCACTTGGTTGAGGTTATAGCCGCCGCGTCCGTCTTCTAGGCCCAGTTTCTCGTCGACACGCAAGGTGATCGTCGGATTCGGCCAGGCGCCGGCCTGGGTCGATTCCCCAGTTCGTACTGCAATCTCCGCGTCGGCGGCGCGTAATTCCGGCGCAACCGTCAGTGCGCGAGTGATGCTCGATTCCAGGCTCCAGGCCTGGGCCCATGCGCTGCTCAGGGCAAGACATAGGCCCATGAATAACCGGCCCACGGCCGGCGTATAGAAAGATTTACCCACCATCTGAAACTCCTTGCCGAGTCGCCGGAAAAACACCCAGCGATGCTCATGCTCACACAAAACTTATTCCGCTCCGGATAGAACCGGCACAGTGTTTATGGGCGACGGGAGATATCAGCGCGGCGGGGCGCGCAAGGGGGGCGTGAGGCTGTAAACAGCGTAGGGATGGAAATAGAACTGGAGCAGTGCCATGCGCCGCCTACAGGCACGGGGTGCAATCGCCAACACCACGAAGGCGGACACCATAGCGAACGCCAGGAAGGAATAGAATATTTTGAGCAACACGGCAAATGCGACATTCACATCACCGACGGATTCCTCGTGATCGCTTGCGATGCTCATGATGCTTTCCAGATGCACCGCCGAGACGTGGGTATGACCCTCCATATGCGCTGCATCCACCGGCTTGTGTAAGCTCAAGCGCAAACCCTGGGCAAACAGGAGCGCCGGCAGCAGCAGGAGCGCTACAGTGCGGACTACACGGCGATTGAGGGTGAAATGGAACATAGTGGCGACCAGCATAAACCAGAGCTGGTGGGGATAGCAAGTAAAGCTACAGGTCGGTGAAATCAACCGCGTGTGTCACATTGTTTCAATGGAGAAAATTTCACTCTCCGATAGCAGCCTGTCCGGAGCGCGCCCTTCTTATCATCTGCTTTACTTGGGAATTAGTTTTAATAGCATGCATTTCTATGGCGGGATGCTGTGTCGCGTATACCCTAAAAATCTCATCGGCGAAGGCCTGGCCTATGGTATCGACATCGGTAAAGTCGAATACAACGATCTTGAACAACTCTACCCGGGTGAGCAGGCGTTTTGCTTGTGAACGTGAAATCAATGGGTCATTTCCGTATTTGGCAAGCCGTACCGGAACCACGGTCTTGTTAAATCCGTAATCATCTCCCCCGGAATATTGGTCAAATATTTTTTTCGACGTTCTGGATGTGTGGTTGTCTATCTTCATCCACACGCTGGTTCCGCTATTGAAGCGATCCCTCTCTAGTATCCAATCTTCCGGATTGCCGAAATCGTGGCGGAAATACACACCCCCAGACAGTATGTCGAATGAATCGAACATCCTGGAAGTAAAAAAAATTCCTTCGCCGGTATGGCGCTTGGGATCGGTAGTAAGCTTACCTTTCGATAGCTCCAGAATGGCGTGGCGCTCGTCGAGTAAGTTTAATTCTGTCTGAATTTTTTTGAAGATTCCGATGCCGTCGTCACTGAGCAGCATTTCCGTATGGGCGGCTGTTTTTTTTATATGCACGACTATCTGTGTACCGCCGGAGTGATCTATCGCATTATTTAGCATTTCGGTAAATCCATAATGCCAAATGTTTAAGACGTTATCCGGCATAGGGCCGATAGCGGTGCTTGCATCCTTCGTCCACACCAGGTCTTCGGCCAACTCCGGAGTAATGGAATAAGCCTTCTTCCATTCCGATAGTGGAGCAAGCTTATATATCCGGTTGCGTGTGTGCCCAGTTTCCGTCAGCGCATCTTCTTTGCCTAGCCTTTGCAGGTGTTTATTCACCGCTTGCCGCGTAATCGCAAAATGTTTAGCGGTGACTTTGCTGATATCGCCAGGATGCTTTTCTACATGCGCTAAAATAAATCGGCGGATGTCTTCGCCTCTGGCCCTGAGCTTGGTCACGTGGAAACCCTCTGTAAAACATTGTCAACCTTAGGCTGTAATATTGTCAATGGTATAAAGGAGATTGTCAACCTTAGCGTGGGGCAATAGAGATCAGGGTCGAATGGAACTTACTTAAAGGGCACCACCCAATCCATACACTGCTTGTGCCACAAAAGCTCAGCAATCCGTCATTCCCGCGCAAGCGGGAATCCAGCGATTTTTGCAGGCCTCCTGGATTCCCGCTTGCGCGGGAATGACGAAAAGTTCTGGCGATTACTTTAAGTAAGTACCGTTCAGATCAGGGCCGTAAAATTGATGGGCATAAAACGCAAAAAAGGGCGGCTTTAGGCCGCCCTTCGCTACCATTTACAATGCTACACGGTGGTTAGTTAACGCGCGGATTAAGTTCGCCCTTATCATAACGCTTGGTCATTTCTTCCAGCGACAGTACCTTGATCTTGCTGGCCTGGCCGGCGCAACCGAAGGCCTCGTAACGCGCCTTGCAGATTTCCTTCATGCCCTTGGTGGAGGCGGCGAGCCACTTGCGCGGGTCGAACTCTTTTTTGTTTTCCGCCAGGAACTTGCGCACCGCACCGGTGGAGGACATGCGCAGGTCGGTGTCGATGTTGACCTTGCGCACGCCGTGCTTGATGCCCTGTACGATCTCTTCCACCGGCACGCCGTAGGTCTCGCCCATGTCGCCGCCGTAGGAGTTGATGATCTTCAGCCATTCCTGCGGCACTGAGCTTGAACCGTGCATTACCAAGTGGGTGTTGGGGATGCGCTTGTGGATGGCCTTGATGAGCTCTATGGCCAGGATGTCGCCGGTGGGCGGACGCGTGAACTTGTAGGCGCCGTGGCTGGTGCCGATGGCGATGGCGAGGGCGTCTACCTTGGTCTTCTTCACGAAGTCCGCGGCTTCGTCGGGATCGGTGAGCAGTTGCGAATGATCGAGCTTGCCTTCGGCGCCCGAGCCGTCTTCTTCGCCGGCCATGCCGGTTTCAAGCGAACCCAGACAACCGAGCTCGCCTTCCACCGATACGCCGCAGGAGTGCGCCATGTCCACCACGCGGCGGGTCACGTCCACGTTGTATTCATACGAAGACGGTGTCTTCATGTCTTCTTTGAGTGAGCCGTCCATCATCACCGAGGAAAAGCCCAGCTGTATGGAGCGCTGGCATACGGCTGGTGATGAGCCGTGGTCCTGGTGCATGACCACCGGGATCTGCGGCCACTCTTCAATGGCGGCCAGTATTAGATGACGCAGGAACGGGGCGCCGGCGTATTTGCGGGCACCGGCGGAGGCCTGCACGATCACCGGGCTGTCGGTCTCGGCGGCCGCTTCCATGATGGCGCGCATCTGTTCCAGGTTGTTGACGTTGAACGCCGGCACGCCATAGGTGTGCTCAGCAGCGTGATCCAGCAGTTGGCGCAGGGATACCAGGGCCATAATGTTCTCCTAAAGATTAGATAGATTTCGGTAAAGTTGAGAATTCTGTTTCCGCCGTGTACAGCTCCTCGCCTACTCTGACGATCTTCAAGGTATTGGTTCCGCCCGGCTTGGCCAGCGGTTCCCCTATAGTAAGGATAGTAAGATCGCCATCCCGCACCGCGCCGCGCCGGCGCAGTTCATCCACCGCTTCATGCATCACCACCGCCGGATCCGTGGAGGTGAGGGCGAAACCCACCGGGTAGACACCGCGGTAGAGAGTGACCTTTCTACGTGTTTCCGCATGTGGCGTCAAGGCGTAGATGGGAACGGCGGAATTGATGCGCGACATCCATAGAGCGGTGGAACCCGATTCGGTCAGGGCGGCGATGGCACGTACCGGCAGGTGGTTGGCCACATACATGGTGGAGCGCGCCACGGCCTCGTCGACGCGCGCGAAGCTATGCTCCATGCGCTGTTCCACATGGGTGGCGTCTTCGTGTTTCTCGGCTTCGCGACACACGCGGTCCATGGCGGCGACCGCCTCCACCGGGTGCTTGCCGGCAGCGGTTTCCGCCGATAGCATGACCGCATCGGTGCCATCCAACACCGCGTTAGCCACGTCCGACACCTCGGCACGGGTGGGAATGGCGTTTTCTATCATGGATTCCATCATCTGGGTGGCGGTAATCACCACCTTGTTCATTTTACGCGCCAGCTTGATGATGCGTTTCTGCACCGGCGGTAGGGCCGCGTCGCCGATCTCGACGCCGAGATCGCCGCGCGCGATCATCACTACGTCCGAGGCCAGTATGATTTCTTCTATCGCCTTGACCGCCTCGGCGCGTTCGATCTTGGCGACGATGCCGCCCTTGCCGCCGGCGGCACGCAACAATGCGCGTGCTTCATGCACGTCCTGGGCGCTGCGCGGAAAAGAGATGGCGACGTAATCGGCTTCGATGGCCGCTGCGGTCTTGATGTCCGCGCGGTCCTTGTCGGTGAGGGCGCGCGCTGTCAAGCCACCGCCCTGGCGATTGATGCCCTTGTTATTGGACAGGGCACCGCCCACCACCACTCGACAGATGACCTCGGTTCCGGTCACCTGATCGACCCATAATACTATGCGCCCGTCATCCAGTAATAAGGTGGCACCGCGGCTCACGTCCACGGGTAAAGATTGATAAGTGGTACCTACGCGTTGCTGGTCGCCTTTTTCCAAGGGATGGTCCACGGCGATAGTAAAGGTTTCGCCTTCTTTGAGGACGATGGAGCCCTTGGTGAATTTGCCTATGCGTATCTTCGGACCCTGCAGATCCACCAGCACGCCCACTTGGCGGCCATGGGCCTGGGCGCGATCACGCGCCGCTTCCGCGCGCTTGATGTGCACCTCTGCCAGATCGTGGGAAAAATTGAGGCGCACCACATCCACACCTGCCTCGATGAGCTTGTCCAGTATTTTGGGATCGTCGGTGGCGGGTCCCAGAGTGGCAACAATCTTAGTTCGTCTTAGCAAAGGGAGGTATCGTCCGCGTTAGGTGTATCGCAAGAAATAGTCAATCTGTCTGGGCTGCCCTGTCTTCGGTTATGGGTATCTCTATAAATTGTGATTCCGTCATTCCCGCGAAAGCGGGAATGACGATTTTTAGAGGTGCCCTTAATTCTTTGCGCCATGTAGCTGCCCTGTTTGTGCATCATAATATGGACTATTTTTTTGCCCGTCTTTCCAACATGGCGACCGCCGGCAATTGCTTGCCCTCGAGAAATTCCAGAAAGGCACCGCCGCCGGTGGAGATATAAGAAATCTTATCGGCGATCTTGTACTTGGCCACCGCCGCCAGGGTATCGCCGCCGCCGGCGATGGAGAATGCCGGGCTTTCCGCAATCGCCATGGACAAGGCCTTGGTGCCTTCGCCGAACTGATCGAACTCGAACACCCCTACCGGGCCGTTCCATACAATGGTACCGGCATTTTTAATAATCTCGGCGAATTTTTTCGAGGTCTCGGGGCCGACGTCGAAGATCATGTCGTCGTCGGTGACATCGGCGACCTTTTTAAGCGTGGCCTGGGCGGTCTCGGAAAACTCCTTGCCGCACACCGCGTCGGTCGGCACCGGGATATTGCTGCCGCGCGCCTTGGCGGCGGCCGTGAGCTTCTTGGCGGTATCCACCAAATCGGCCTCATACAGCGACTTGCCCACTTTGTAGCCGGCGGCGGCAATAAAGGTATTGGCGATACCACCCCCGACAATTAACTGATCCACGATCTTGGACAGGGATTCGAGTACCGTGAGCTTGGTCGATACCTTGGAGCCGCCGACAATGGCCACCAACGGACGCTTGGGATTGGCCAGCGCCTTGCCCAGGGCATCGAGTTCGGCCGCGAGCAGTATGCCCGCTGCCGCCACCGGTGCGTAGATGCCGACACCGTGGGTAGAGGCCTGGGCACGGTGCGCGGTGCCAAACGCATCCATCACATAGATATCGCACAGGGCGGCATATTTCTTGGAGAGCTCTTCGTTATCCTTTTTCTCACCCTTGTTAAAGCGTACGTTCTCCAGGATCACCACGTCGCCGTCTTTCATTACTGGCGCTTGCGTGAGGTAGTCTTTCACCAGCCGCACTTCCTTGCCCAGCAGACCTGACAGGTGCTCGGCCACGGGCTGGAGCGAAAACTCGGCGTTATATTCGCCTTCGGTCGGGCGTCCTAGGTGCGACATCAGCATCACCTTGGCGCCGGCGCGCATGGCCTTTTCGATGGTCGGCAGACTGGCGCGTATGCGCTTGTCGCTGGTGACTTTACCGTCCTTGATGGGGACGTTCAGATCCTGCCGGATAAGCACGCGCTTGCCGGCGAGATCGAGATCGGTCATTTTAATTACGGACATATTTTAGTGCTCGCCTCAAAATTCCGTGGTCTAGTTTGTAGGGTGGGCATTGCCCACCAGCCTGTGCCGGCCGCAGCCATGTGTGGTGGGCGATGCCCACCCTACATCTAATTTCCTTGCTACTTTATTTAGAAACTACCCTTACCATCTCCAGCACCTTGCTGGAATAACCCCACTCGTTGTCATACCAAGACACGACCTTGACGAAAGTGCTGTCCAGGGACATGCCGGCCTCGGCATCGAACACCGAAGTGCAGCTCTCGCCACGAAAATCAGTGGAGACCACTTTGTCCTCGGTATAGCCGAGCACGCCCTTCATGGCGCCGGTGGAAGCGGTCTTCATGGCGGCGCATATCTGCTCGTAGGTAGCGGGCGTATTCAGTTCCACGGTAAGGTCGACCACGGACACGTCCGAGGTCGGCACGCGGAAGGCCATGCCGGTGAGCTTCTTGTTCAACTCCGGGATCACCACGCCCACGGCCTTGGCGGCGCCGGTGGAGGACGGGATGATGTTTTCAAGTATACCGCGACCGCCGCGCCAATCTTTATTGGAAGGGCCATCCACGGTCTTCTGGGTGGCGGTAGCAGCGTGTACCGTGGTCATGAGACCGCGCTTGATGCCAAAGCTGTCGTTCAACACCTTGGCAATGGGGGCTAGGCAGTTGGTGGTGCAAGACGCGTTGGAGATAATGGCCTGGCCTTTGTAGGTCTTGTCGTTCACGCCATACACAAACATCGGTGTCGTGTCCTTGGACGGCGCCGACATGATGACTTTCTTGGCGCCCGCGGCAATATGCTTTTGGCAGGTTTCCTCGGTAAGGAATAGGCCGGTAGACTCGATGACCACGTCGGCGCCCACGTCTTTCCATTTTAGTTCGGCCGGATCCTTAACGGCGGTCAGGCGTATCTTCTTGCCATTGACGACCAAGGTGTTGCCCTCGATCGCGACGCTGCCCTTAAAGAGGCCGTGTACCGAATCGTGCTTCAACATATAGGCCAAATAATCGGGTTCGAGCAGGTCGTTGATGGCAACGATCTCGATGTCCGGGAAATCTTTCACCGCTGCGCGGAACACCATACGTCCGATACGGCCAAACCCATTGATACCGACTTTAATTGCCATCTTTAACTCTCCAGAAAGTTGAAATCAAAATCTTTTGCACCGCCCAGGACGCTTAGTCTTGGCCTAACCTCTCTCCCGCGGGAGTAAGGTTAGGCCCATTTTTGATCAGCACCCTTAAAATAGTTTTCTCTCTAGAGTGCCTAATAAAATGATTGAACCTTGCTGTTAGCCCGTCCCTCACCCCTACCCCTCTCCCAGAGGGAGAGGGGTATTAAGCCCTTCTCCCTGGGGGAGAAGGGTGGGGATGAGGGCGACGGTGGCACGCGTTTTCATTTTGAGGGATGCTCTTAGTGTTTTCTTACC
>JANOTM010000067.1:0-6276 GCA_031416355.1 Gammaproteobacteria bacterium | reverse complement strand
CCTTCTCCCAACGGGAGAAGGACACGACGGCATGGATGCCGGAGGTAGAGCAATGCAGGGAGCAATTGCCGAGGATGAGGGGGAGTTTATAGGCCTTTTATGATCCCCCTCACCCCTTCCCTCTCCCGTTGGGAGAGGGGGTCCCCGGCTAAGCATGCGGGAGAACTTATTTGACGGAGTACTAGTCGCGCCTCAGCCGTATGTCTGCGGGGCTGATACTCATTGCTCTTATGAATACTGGGGCACATCGCCTACATGGGACCGGTGTCGTATAGGCTGAACAAAATGGCCGTCTATCTCTTAATTCGCGGTTATGGTTTACTGTTTCTTTCGATCTATGTACTCTAAGAATGGATGTAGGGCGGGCATCGTCCACCATTGGAACATAGGCCTGAGCCGCAGACGGTGGGCGATTCACTGGAAACTGCTCCTGCATTTCCAGTACTTCCGCCATCTCGGCGCCTGTTCCCGACAGCGCTCTACCTCGCCCATCCATGGGCTCGCATGGCGGTCGCCCACCCTACAAACACTGATTCTTCTGTAACCACAAGGAGATTAAAAATGCTACGTCGCACTTTCTTCGCCGCAACACTTGCAGTTATCGGCGCTGCCGCTCAGGCGGACACCAACATCAACCTGAATTCTATTCTTTTGCAGTCGGACTTCCGCCTGTTGTCGGAAGACTTGGGCGCGGCACTCAGCTATAAGGCCGTGGCACCCGCCGAGCCTTTGGGCCTCACTGGTTTCGATATCGGCTTGGAAGCCACCGCTACCAAGCTCGAACATGCCGCCATCCTTAAGCGCGCAAGCTCCGGCGATGCACCTAGCACGCTGGTCATACCCAAACTACACATCCACAAGGGGCTGCCCCTGGGCTTGGATATAGGCGCCTTTTATTCCGCCATACCCAACAGCAATATCGAGTTGTGGGGCGCCGAGCTACGCTACGCGCTACTCAAAGGTGGCACCGCGACGCCGGCCTTGGCGGTACGTGGCAGCTATACCACTTTACAAGGCGTCGATCGGCTGGATCTCGATACCAAGGCCCTAGACATCTCTATCTCCAAAGGCTTCGCCCTACTCACGCCTTATGCCGGTGGCGGTAAAGTCTGGGTCGATAGCACACCGGATAGCAGGACCGGTCTTAGGCCGGAAGATTTTTCCTATTCGAAATATTTTGTGGGTCTTAATGTGAATTTTGGCCTCATCAACATTGCCATGGAGACCGACAAGACCGGCGATGCCACGTCTTACAGCGCCAAGTTCGGATGGCGTTTTTAAAAGACACGGCGACCGCCAAGCGCGCCCATGGATGGGCGCGGTAGGGCCCTGCGGAAATCCCCTCGCCTCACTTTCTTCCTAACATTAAATAAGCCCGAAGTTAAAATACGTTTTATAACAATAAGTTATATATATCCTGGCCCAACTTTTGCACTGCTTTAGGGCAATCGATAGGGATATAACACCCATGCCACATAGTCCGTTTTCCGCGCCTTTAACGCCGGTGTCCCATGGCTGAAAGGCTTGCCAACCTGAAGCCCCGGCTGGAGGTCGTACGCGATTCCGTACCAGCTATGCCGGTGCAGGTTGCCACTGATAAGGCATTTTCCCAGCGTCTGCGCGCATACAAGACGTGGCGCGATGAGCTATCCGACGCCATACGCGCCTATCAAAGCTGGATCGAAGGCCAAGGCTACACCGACGGCGCCGAAGACCTGCGGACTTACGAACTCATAGAGGAAATCCAATCGGACAAGCTTACCGTGGCACTGGTAGGTGAATTCTCACGCGGCAAAACCGAGTTATTGAACGCCATATTCTTTGCCGATTTCAAGCAACGTCTATTACCGTCGGGCGCGGGACGCACTACCATGTGCCCCACCGAGCTCGGTTACAACGAAAAAGAAGGCGCCTCGATCCGATTGCTGCCCATAGAGACGCGCAAGACCTCGTTGGCGATCGCCGAATACAAACGCACTCCCATACATTGGACCACCCTGCATATTCTAAAACCGGATTCCGCCGACGAAGTGCGCGCGGCATTCCTGGAAACCACCCGCACCAAAAAAGTACACCTACGCGAGGCCCAGGAACTCGGCCTCTATGACCCAGAGCGCAGTCGCAGACAAGGCGAGGCCGTGCCCGCCGATGGGATAGTGGAAATCCCGGTGTGGCGGCACGCGCTGATAAATTATCCGCATCCGCTGTTGAAGCAGGGCTTGGTGATACTCGACACGCCCGGCCTCAATGCCATAGGCGTAGAACCAGAACTGACTATCAGTATGCTGCCCAGTGCGCAGGTCATTCTATTTGTACTCGGGGCCGATACCGGAGTTACCCAATCGGATTTTTCTATCTGGACTAACCATGTACGCAAGACCCGGCGCAGCGGTATATTCGTGGCCTTAAACAAGATCGACGTGATGTGGGACGAGTTGCAGGGCGCGGCGGCGATAACCGCAAGCATCGCCCAGCAGGTCGAGAGCGTCGCGCAAACATTGCAAGTAGATAAGAAATGGGTGCTGCCTATATCGGCACAAAAAGGATTGGTGGGCCGGATAAAATCCGACGCCGCGCTGATAGAAAGAAGCGGTCTCACGCTACTTGAAGATCGGCTGGCACAGGATCTCATTCCAGCGCGCCACAGTCTGATCCGCGACCGGGTTGTCCACGAAATGAGCGCGCGCGTGGAAAGTAGTTATAACCTGGTTAAATCGAAACTGGCGGCCAACCAGGAACAGCTCGATCAGCTCAAGCAGCTAGGCAACAAGAATCTGGACCACATTCATAAACTGGTTGCACACGTGCGCCTGGAAAAACAGAAATACGATAAGGAACTGGAGGGGTTTCAAGTAACGCGTTCGGCCCTCACGCAACAGGCCAACACGCTACTGGGTTATATGAATATGAAAAGCATCGATGCCCTTATCGAGGCCGCACGCAACGACATGCAAGACAGCTGGACTACCCATGGCCTGCAGTCCGGTATGACCACGTTTTTCCGCGGCGCGGCGCAACGCATGCAGCAAGTTAATCAGTGCGCAGACGATATACGCAAAGCGGTGGAACAGATATACGCGCGCTTACACACCGAATACGGCATGAACGTGATCCAACCGCCGGCCTTGTCCCTCATCGCCAGCCGCCTGGAATTCAAGCGTCTAGAAGAAAAGGCCGATATCTTTCGGAGCAGTCCCGCGACCATGATGACGGAACAGCGTTTCGTCATCAAGAAATTCTTTATTACTTTGGCGAGCCAGGCGCGCCAGACCTTTCATGAGTGCAATGAATCCGCCAAGAATTGGTTTAAGGTCGCGGTATCCCCGGTATTTGCCCAAGTACAGCAACACCGCGCCGCCATCGAGCGCAAACTCGAGATGCTGAAGAAAATCCAGCAGGATATGGACGGCCTGAATGAACACACCGCCACACTCGAGCGCGAACGTAAAGATCTCGAGACGCAATTGCACACTGCGCAACAATTGCTTGAACGCATTCAGCAGCCTTTTCGCTAGGAAGTTCCGAAAAAGTTGTCATTTCTGGCACAGCGAGAAACCTGGTAGCGCGGGAACCAAGGTCATTATAATAGGATTCGATTTCTCCCCGCAGCTCGGTAATTGCTCCTGCATTACTCTACCTCCTCGGCGGCGGTTCCCGACGCGGCTCTACCTCCTCCATCCCTGGAGTCGTGCATCCATGCAGCCCTGTTCCCTGCGCTGCCCTACCGCTGGCATACTTGCCCTCGCCTGTGGTCGAAATGACAAGGGGGTCCAACCAGGACTTCCTGAGATACCATATTAGCTGTAGCACCCCAGGGTGGCGCCAAGTATTTACTAATGCATTAGTCCATTAACCTTTGGACTACGCTTCGTCTATACTTAATAGTTTCCAGTATTTCGTCCCTACGCGCTTCCGCCTAGGCCTTCCAAACTATGCCTATAGACGTAGTTTCTACGGGATGGCCTAAAGCTTGCTATCTTCCGTAAGTAATAGAAAATATTCTTTTTCGTGAATCTTACTTTTTATACCCCGGTATGGCGGACAAGCGAGTCAGTAAAATATACATATCCATGTTCATCTCAGCCTGCGCCTTGATGGGTCCGGTGGCCTGATCTTCCAGGGACGCGGCGCGGCCGTCCCACATTTGCAGCTTGTTGTACGCCGTGTTGAGGATAGTGGGTGTCGCGCGCGCTAGTTTTTTCATTCCATCTCCCAGGGCCGTCGGTAGCCCATCGGACCAGCCTAGGGCCGGATTGTGGCAACTGGCGCAACTAATCCATTGGGACCCCGATAGCCGTGGATCGAAAAAAAGATTCTTGCCCAATTCAATACGTGCCGGGGTGACAATATTGTCCACGGGCGCCGGGACTACGTGCGGACGTGCATAAGGATCCGGCTTCTGTGCCCCAGCGTCGGCGGTTGCCATGAGGCCCAGGACGAACCCCACGGCAACCAGAATAGAATTCTTAGGCGCGCATAAATATTGATAGAACATGTGTTATCTCCCGGTTAAAAATACAGAGTGCAATAGAACAATCGGCAAACGCGCTAGCGATGCCTATTTTCCCGTACCCGTTGTGTTTGAGGTACCACTTACCTTGAATGCCCGCACCGAGCGCGCCAAATCCTCGGCCTGTTGATGCAGAGAAACCCCGGCGGCGGCCGACTCCTCGACCAGCGCGGCATTCTTTTGCGTGTCGCCATCGATCTGTTCAATAACTTTTTGTATCTGCTCTACACTGCCGCGCTGTTCGTTGGAGGCGGAGGCAATCTCGGCAATCAGGCCCTGAACGTTCTCTACGTTCTCGACAATTTTCTGCATAGTCGCGCGTGCACCCGCTACACACGCGGTCCCCTGGCTCACTTCCGTGAGAGATCTTTCGATGTGTCCGTTGATCTCTTTGGATAATGCCGCGCTCTTTTGCGTGAGATTGCGCACCTCACTAGCCACCACGGAAAAACCGCGGCCGTGCTCACCGGCATGCGCCGCCTCTACTGCCGCGTTGAGGGCTAGAATATTCGTTTGAAATGCAATGCCGTCTATCATGCCGGTGATATCGGCGATCTTGCGTGCGCTATTATTGATGGATGACATGCTTTTAACCACCGTTTCCATGGCGGTGGCGCCTTGTTGCGCGCTTTCCGATGCCTTGGCCGCGATCGCAGTAGCATCGAGGGAACTCCTGGCGTTTTCCCTGGCCGTCGCTGTAATCTGCTCCACGCTGGCCACGGTTTGCTCCAAGGCCGAGGCTTGCCGTTCGGTGCGTTGGGCGAGATCGATATTTCCCTCTGCAATCTCCTGGGTCGCCGTGGTAATGGTATCGGCGCTGGCACGGACCCGGTTTACGATTTTTCGGAGATTGTGGGTCATTTCCTTCAGTGCCAGGAGCAGTCTCCCCGTTTCATCGGCGCTCGTAACAATAAGTTCGCCGGTCAAATCTCCGGCGGCAATCCTGCGTGCCACGGCAACGGCAGCATCTATCGGGCGCGTAACGCTGCGGGTAACAAAGACGGCTATGAAGATGCTGACGGAGAACGTGGCCAGGACAATGCCAAGTATCACGTAGAAGTTTGTTGCGTAATCGGCGATCGCGTACTGATAGCTGGTTTGGGCACTATTGGTATTAGAATCGACTAAATCGCTCAGAGACTCGGTGGTCGAGTTAATTCCTCCACGCTCAATGTCAAGGATTTACTGTCGTTCTTCAGGGGAAGAATTTCATCCTGCAGTCGTTGCACGAACTTGATGAAATGCGCTTCAAATAATTTGATCAGCTTTTGTTCAACCGGGGCCAACGGGACGATCTTGTAGCTCGCGAGCACATCGCGCACCTGCGCGCGCCCTTCCTGGATGCGGGCGCTGAGCATCTCCCTGGAGCTAGAGGTACGCAGCTCAGCATGATCGCGGGCGCGGGCGTGCATGGCATATACCATAGACTTTATTTCTCCCAAGCGCTTGACCGTCAATAGCTCCTGGGTATACATATGTTCGATGCGCTGATTCAAGACGTCCATGTAATACAGGCCGTATGCACCCTGCACAGCCGCGAGCAACACCAAGATGCCGAAACTGATGGCAATCCTGGTTCTTATGGTTGTGGCGAATAGGGTTCGTAAATGCACTTAATCACTCCAGCCAGATGGCGAGCACCGAGTCGGCCAAGGCCAGCCTATCCATGTGGCCAATAAAATCGCAATCTTTGTACCAATCAATCATAGAGTAGTAAGACAAATGACCAGAAATAAAATACTGATTGAGGCCCGGCAATTATTTTA
>JANOTM010000066.1:0-2441 GCA_031416355.1 Gammaproteobacteria bacterium | reverse complement strand
TTAGGCGCTACGCTCTCGGCGTTACGACATTGATTTTCATCATGGTGCTATCGGGAGGCTTCGTCGCCGGACTCAAGGCCGGATTCGCTTACAATACTTTTCCCACCATGAACGGCCAATGGATACCCGCCGGCCTATTCGTACTGCGTCCCGTATGGCATAACTTTTTTGAAAACCTGGCGACGGTCCAGTTCGATCACCGTCTCCTGGCCTATGTCCTGACCCTGGTCATTCCGCTGTTCTGGTGGCGGGCAAGCACCCGGCAGTTGCCAGCGCGCACACGCCTCGCCATGCATTTGTTATTGGCCATGCTGATCCTACAGATCGGCTTGGGTATCGCCACCTTGCTGCTCATAGTCCCATCCCCCTGGCCGCCGCCCACCAGGCTGGCGCCATGATGTTGTTCACTATCGCGGTTTTTGTTAATCATGAGTTGCGGCCTAAGCCTGCAGTAAGTTAATCCCGCCAGCTTCTCACGAGACATGCATAACAGCACCGAGCTATAGTTTTTGACAAGTGTACAGCTGGCTCCACACCTGAGACTATCTTGGAAGGACACCGGAATCAGCGTCAGGGTTGGCGTTGGTCGGTACACGAGAATTCAATCCGCAACCACGTGTCGGACAAAAGTTGGTATTCCTTGTCACTGCCAATCCGATCAAGACCATTGTCGATGCAGAGCGCGACGGCAAACCAGCAAAAAAATCCGGGAAATGCAGGGTGCCTGCTGATTAGGGAAGAAGAGCAACGTGCCTGGTTGGAACGCAAGCTTGCTGGCGCGGCGGCTATTGAAGCTGCGACTCTACAACCACGAGCTCCGTTGTATTTTCGCAAGGGTAATCGCGCCGGGAAGTTGGCCGCTATTACTTTCGAAGGCGTTCTGCAAGTTCTCGACTCAACATTGATGCTGTCTTTGTTGGAAAACGGCATCGGACCCGCCAAGGGTTTCGGCTGCGGCCTGCTATTGGTGCGCAAGCTATAATGCCTCTGTGGCGATCTTACTGAGCGTCTTTGGCAGACGAACCCTACAATCCACCTAGAACCTGTTGTGCGGGCAGGTTGGGGCCGTCGTGGAAGTGCCTGCCCCGGGTGTCTATAAATTGGACGACGGCGTTCTGTATATGCTCAACCCCACGCCGATGCCGTTTTGCAGAAAAGGCGGCATCAGCCCAGCCAAGGGTTTCGGCAGCGGCATAATACTGCTGCGTAGAGTATAATCTTGTAAGGGCTTACCCAGGCAGGAGGTTAAACACGATGAACGAAATCATCTTTCTCGTCGATGAAGCACCGGAGGGCGGCTATCAAGCGCGCGCGTTGGGCGAATCCATTTTTACCGAGGCGGACGACCTGGAAAGCCTTCATGTCCATGTGCGCGATGCGGTGCAATGCCATTTTGAACAGAACCAAGCGCCAAAGATTATCCGTCTCCACTTCGCACGGGAAAAAGTGATCGCCTTATGAAGCTACCCCGCACCGTAAGCGGGGAATCGCTGGCTAAATCCCTTCAGAAACTGGACTACCGGGCCACACGCCAGGTCGGTAGCCATATTCGGTTGACCTGCGACACCCTAACCAGCATCACATCACCATTCCCAATCATGACCCGATCCGCGTGGGTACCTTGTCAGCCATTCTGGCTGATGTTGCTACACACCTGAAAATATCGAAGGAAGATCTGATCCGAAAGTTATTTGGATAACCACGTTACCAAAGTCGAGAACGATGCTTCCACCTCTCAAGCCCATCGCCATGAAAGAATGCATCTCCATGCTATTTATCGAGTATGGCCAAATCGATGTGCTGGATGGCGCGTTCGTGGTGGTGGACAAAAATGGCGTACGCACCGTATTGGGAGGTGTTCCCCACGCGCGTGGGGATGAACCGTCTATGATACCTGAGAGAAAGCCGTCCTTCGTGTTCTACCTACGAAGCGCAGGCTGCAGTTCCCGCAAGACTAGATCGCAAATAATCGGCTCATGTTCGCCAACGACGCCTTCGAACAGTTCAGCACACAGACCCCGGGTGGTGAATGCACTGATGAGCACGTTTGTATCTAGAAATACCTTCACGCGAGGTCTTTATCTAGGCGGATGGTGATAGTCGTATTCATGTCTTACAACGTAAGACATCGGCACCTGAATTTCAAGTACCCGTCCCAAAACCACTGATTCGCGGGTACACAAAATTCTTTTTCGTCAAAAATCGCCCCATAACGCCTGCATCGCCGCGAGCAAGGCCGGTGCGGCGGTTTCGGTGCGCAGGATGCGCGGGCCGATGCGCACCGATATGAAACCGGCATGCGCGGCGGCGCGTTCTTCTTCAGGGGTGAGTCCGCCCTCCGGTCCCACCAGCAGTTCCACCGTGGCCGGCGGTTTTGCCAGGGAACGCAATACTTGCTCGGCGTGTGGTGCCAGCATCCAGCGACTCATGTTGGATGGGGG
>JANOTM010000065.1:0-12771 GCA_031416355.1 Gammaproteobacteria bacterium | reverse complement strand
CGCGCTTCATGCGGTCGACGATAATGTCCAGGTGCAACTCGCCCATGCCGGAGATAATGGTCTGACCCGACTCCTCGTCCGAGCGCACGCGGAACGACGGATCTTCCTGCGCCAGACGCTGCAGAGCCAGACCCATTTTTTCCTGGTCGGCCTTGGTCTTGGGTTCCACCGCCTGGGAGATCACGGGTTCGGGGAATTCCATGCGTTCCAGCGTAATAATATGGTCTGGATCGGACAGGGTGTCGCCGGTGGTCATGTTCTTGAGGCCGACCGCCGCGGCGATATCGCCGGCGCGGACTTCCTTGATTTCTTCGCGCGAATTGGCGTGCATCTGCAACAGACGGCCGACGCGCTCCTTCTTGCCCTTCACCGGGTTATACACGCTGTCGCCGGAATTCAGCACGCCGGAATAGACGCGAAAAAACACCAGCTGACCGACAAACGGGTCGGTGGCGATCTTAAACGCTAGCGCGGCAAACGGCTCTTCATCGGTGGCTTGACGCTCGGCGATGGTCTCGGCCTTGTCGTCCAGGTGGCCCTTGATCGGCGGCACATCCTGGGGCGAAGGGAGATACTCGATCACGGCGTCGAGCATGGCCTGCACACCCTTGTTCTTGAACGCCGAACCGCACAGCATCAGGGTGATTTCGTTGCGCAGAGCACGGTCACGCAGGCCCTTCTTGATCTCTTCAGTGGTCAACACGCCGCCGCCCAGGTATTTATCCATGAGCTCTTCGGAAGAATCCGCCGCGGCTTCCACCATGGCGTCGTGCCACTGCTTGCATTCGTCGGCCATTTCCGCCGGAATCTCACGCTCTTCAAACTTGGTGCCCTGGCTCTCGTCGTCCCACCAAATGGACTTCATCTTCACCAAGTCGACGATACCTTTGTATTGGTCTTCCGCGCCGATAGGCAGCTGTATGGGCACCGGGATAGCGCCGAGGCGCTTTCTGACCTGATCAACCACCCGCAGGAAATTGGCGCCAGCACGGTCCATCTTGTTGACGAACGCAATACGCGGCACTTTATACTTATTGGCCTGGCGCCACACGGTCTCGGATTGGGGCTCGACGCCGCCGACTGCGCACAGCAGGAAACAGGCGCCGTCCAGCACCCGCAGAGAACGTTCTACTTCTATGGTGAAGTCCACGTGCCCGGGGGTGTCGATGATATTAATACGATGTTCCGCGAATTGGCCGCCCATGCCCTTCCAGAAACAAGTAGTGGCGGCGGAGGTAATGGTAATACCGCGCTCTTGTTCCTGTTCCATCCAATCCATGACCGCAGTGCCTTCATGCACTTCGCCGATCTTGTGGGATACGCCGGTATAGAACAACACGCGCTCGGTGGTCGTGGTCTTGCCTGCATCGATATGCGCCATGATACCGATGTTGCGATAGCGTTCTATGGGGGTTGCGCGTGCCACGATTAAATTCCTAAATTTTCGCTAAATTAGTTAACTGATTACCAACGGTAATGAGAGAAGGCCTTGTTGGCCTCGGCCATACGATGCACGTCTTCGCGCTTCTTGATGGCATTACCGCGTTTTTCCGACGCCTCAAGCAACTCCGCCGCCAGGCGCGCGCCCATGGACTTTTCGCTGCGGCCGCGGGCGGCCTCGGTTACCCAGCGCATGGCCAGGGCCGTCTGCCGGGCCGGACGCACTTCCACCGGTACTTGATAGGTAGCACCGCCCACGCGCCGGCTTTTTACTTCCACCATGGGGCGCAGGTTTTCCAGCGCCTGGCCAAACACTTGGAGTGGATCGCCCTTGGTCTTGCCGGCTATGCTCTCCAGGGCGCCATACACGATCTTCTCGGCCACGGACTTCTTGCCGCCGGTCATGAGGACGTTAATGAATTTGGCCAAGGCTTCGCTGTGGAATTTCGGATCCGGCGTAATCTGGCGTTTCGGAATTTCTCTTCTTCTCGACATAACCCAGTATTTCTCGTCGTTAACTGTGTTTTCTAAGAACAAAACGCCGCACAGACCTTGCGCGGCGTTTTGTTACTACTATTTAGGACTTCGGACGCTTGGCGCCGTACTTGGAACGGCCCTGACGGCGGTCGTTGACACCGGCAGTATCCAGGGTGCCACGCACGGTGTGATAACGCACACCCGGCAAATCCTTCACGCGACCCCCGCGAATAAGAATAACCGAGTGTTCCTGCAGGTTATGGCCTTCACCACCTATATAGGTGGTGACTTCATAACCATTGGTAAGCCGCACGCGCGCTACTTTACGCAGCGCCGAATTCGGCTTTTTCGGTGTAGTGGTATAGACGCGGGTACATACGCCGCGCCGTTGCGGGCACGACTGTAAGGCCGGTACCGTGGTCTTCTGTTTAGCACGGGTGCGCGGTTTGCGCACCAGTTGATTGATCGTTGGCATATTAACTCTCTGGGCCCAAAAACAAACGACAGACCGGTGGAATCCGGTCTGTCAGAGGGGCGCGATTCTAGGCATGCGCCCCTTGTATGTCAAGCATTACACCGCCCCGCCGGAGGGTTTGCGGTCATTCACCATCACCCTTGGACTGCAACCCTCCCGATCAAGGCAAAAAACCATTCGGGCAGTATATCTGACTAAATAAGTCGGAATAGGGTAGGAAATCTCATCTACTGCGGCACGACCACAAAAAGGTCCCTCTTTTCTAGTCGTGCTGATGTCTGACCGGTATTACGGCTCAGGCACTGGCCGCGGTCTCGTCGTCCCCGCCGCTCATGGCGGGCTTGGGTTTGGCCGTAGTCAAGGATAGTCGTAGAGAAACTGCTTCATCTAGCTCTTCTTTGCGCTTGCGGCGGCGTTCCTGGTGAAAGGCAAGGCCGGTGCCGGCGGGTATCAAGCGGCCTACGATGACGTTTTCCTTGAGGCCGCGCAGACGGTCGCTTTTGCCGGTGATGGCCGCTTCGGTAAGCACACGCGTGGTCTCCTGGAACGAGGCCGCGGAAATAAACGATTCCGTGGACAGCGATGCCTTGGTGATACCCAGCAGTACGCGTTCGTAACCGGCGGCACGCTTGCCCTGGCTCTCGACCAGCTCGTTCTCGTCCTGCACGCGCGAGCGTTCCATCTGCTCGCCGGGAAGGAACTGGGTGTCGCCGGTATCGAGGATGCGCACCTTGCGCAGCATCTGGCGCACAATGACCTCAATGTGCTTGTCGTTGATCTTTACGCCCTGTAGGCGGTACACGTCCTGGACTTCGTCCACGATGTAATTCGCCAGGGCTTCAACGCCCAACAGGCGCAGAATATCCGACGACACCGGGGCACCGTCCACGATGACTTCGCCCTGTTCCACGGTTTCACCTTCGAATACCGTGATATGGCGACCTTTGGGGATGAGGTACTCGTGCTCCTGGCCGTCCTTGTCGGTAATCACCAGGCGCTGTTTGCCCTTGGTATCTTTACCGAAGGACACGACACCGCTGGTCTCAGCGAGGATCGCGTGGTCTTTGGCCTTGCGCGCCTCGAACAGCTCGGCCACGCGCGGCAGACCGCCGGTGATGTCACGGGTCTTGGAAGTCTCCTGCGGAATACGCGCCAGCACGTCGCCCACGCCCACGCTCTTACCGTCTTCTACCGTGATAATGGCGCCGGACGGCAGCATGTACTTGGCAGGGATATCGGTGCCCACGATATTCAGCCCCTTGCCGGCCGCGTCCACCAGACTGATCATGGGACGAATGTTCTTGGCGCCGGAACGCTGCTTGGGATCGAGCACCACGTAGGTGGACAGGCCGGTAACCTCGTCGGTCTGGCGATTCACGGTCACGCCGTCGATGAGATCGGCGAATGCCACCTTGCCCGCCACTTCCGTGACGATGGGATGGGTGTGGGGATCCCAATTGGCCACTATCGCGCCGGCCTTGATCTTGTCCTTATCGTTCACGCTCAACACCGCGCCATACGGTATCTTATAGCGCTCACGATCGCGGCCCTGCTCGTCTTGTATCACCAGCTCGCCGGAACGCGATACCGCCACGTTGTTGCCGCTGGCGTGTTTCACCAGCTTGATGTTATTCAGACGCACCGAGCCCGTGGTGCGCACCTCGATGCCACTGATGGCGCTGACGCGCGACGCGGCGCCCCCGATGTGGAAGGTGCGCATGGTGAGCTGGGTGCCCGGCTCGCCTATGGACTGGGCGGCGATCACGCCCACCGCCTCGCCCTGGTTGACGATGTGTCCGCGTCCGAGGTCGCGGCCATAGCACTTGGCACAAATGCCGTAACGGGTTTGGCAGGTCACCGGTGAACGTGTCAACACCTGATCGATGTTCTTGTCATCCAATAACGCCACCAGCTCCTCGTCCAGCATGGTGCCATTGGCCACTAGCACCTTGTTGCCGACGGGATCGGTGATATCGCCCACCACCACGCGCCCGAGTATGCGTTCGCGCAGCGGCACCACGATTTCACCGCCTTCCACCAGCGCCGATTTAATAATACCCTGGGTGGTTCCGCAATCTTCTTCCGTGACCACCAGGTCCTGACACACGTCCACCAGGCGCCGGGTGAGATAGCCGGAGTTGGCGGTCTTGAGCGCCGTGTCCGCCAGGCCCTTGCGCGCGCCGTGGGTGGAAATAAAGTATTGCAATACGTTAAGGCCCTCACGGAAGTTGGCCGTGATCGGGGTTTCGATGATGGAGCCGTCGGGCTTGGCCATGAGGCCACGCATGCCGGCGAGCTGACGGATCTGGGCGGCGCTACCGCGTGCGCCGGAGTCGGCCATCATATATATGGAGTTGAAGGAGTCCTGCTTGACCTTCTTGCCGTCCGCGTCTATCACCTCGTCGGTACCGAGCTTGTCCATCATGGACTTGGCGACCTTTTCAGAGGTGCGCGTCCAGATGTCCACAACCTTGTTGTAGCGTTCACCGTCGGTCAGCAAGCCGGAGGAATATTGTTTCTGTATGCCCATCACCTCGTCCTCGGCGGACGCGATGATGCTGCCCTTCTCCGACGGCGTGACCATATCATCCACGCCGATGGAGATGCCGGCGCGCGCCGCATAGGCAAAGCCGGTATACATCAGCTGATCGGCAAAGATCACGGTGGCCTTGAGGCCTACATTGCGGTAGCAGGAATTGATCAGTTCGGAGATGTTCTTTTTCTTGAGGTCCTTGTTGATCAATGTGAACGGCAGCCCTTCGGGCAGCAGATCCGACAGCAGGGCGCGACCGACCGTGGTCTCATGAATCTTGTGGGTCTCGGTCTTGCCGCCGTCCGGCGTCAGCTTGATCTCGCGGATGCGCGCCTTGATTCGCGCATGCAGCGACACCTGACGCGTCTCATAGGCGCGGTGCACTTCGGCCACGTCGGAAAACACCTTGCCTTCGCCCGCTACATTGATCTTGGAACGGGTCATGTAATAAAGGCCCAGCACGATGTCCTGGGACGGAACGATGATAGGTTCACCATTGGCCGGCGACAGGGCGTTATTGGTGGACATCATCAGCGTACGCGCTTCCAGCTGCGCCTCGAGGGATAGCGGGATATGTACCGCCATTTGATCGCCGTCGAAGTCGGCGTTGTACGCCGCGCACACCAGGGGATGCAACTGGATCGCCTTGCCTTCGATCAGCACCGGCTCGAACGCTTGAATGCCGAGACGATGCAGGGTCGGAGCGCGATTGAGCAGCACTGGATGCTCGCGTATTACTTCTTCCAGAATATCCCACACCTCGGGGCTGGCCTGTTCCACCATCTTCTTGGCGAGCTTGATGGTGGTGGCGAGACCGCGCATCTCGAGCTTGGAGAAAATAAACGGCTTGAACAACTCCAGCGCCATTTTCTTCGGCAGGCCGCACTGGTGCAGCTTGAGGGTCGGACCCACCACGATCACGGAACGGCCGGAGTAGTCCACGCGCTTGCCGAGCAGGTTCTGACGGAAGCGACCCTGCTTGCCTTTGATCATATCGGCCAAGGACTTCAATTGACGCTTGTTGGCGCCGGTAATGGCCTTGCCGCGACGACCGTTATCCAGCAGCGCATCCACCGCCTCCTGCAGCATGCGCTTTTCGTTGCGCACGATGATATCCGGGGCATTCAAATCCAGCAGGCGCTTAAGACGATTGTTGCGGTTGATGACGCGGCGATACAGATCGTTCAGATCCGACGTGGCGAAACGGCCGCCGTCCAAGGGCACCAGGGGGCGCAATTCCGGTGGTAACACCGGCAGGATCTGGAGCACCATCCATTCCGGCTTGTTGCCGGAATGCAAGAATGCCTCTACGACCTTGAGGCGCTTAGCCAGTTTCTTGATCTTGGTCTCGGAGGTGGTGGCGGCCAACTCATCGCGCAGCTTGATGGCCTCGGCCTCCAGGTCTATGGCCTTGAGCAGGTCGCGTATCGCCTCGGCGCCCATGCGCGCGTCGAATTCGTCACCGTATTGCTCGATGGCGTCGAGGTAGGCCTCTTCCGACATGAGTGAACTGCGTTCCAGGGTGGTCATACCGCCGTCGACCACCACGTAGGCCTCGAAATACAGCACGCGTTCGATGTCACGCAGGGTCATGTCGAGCATCAAACCCATGCGCGACGGCAGCGACTTGAGGAACCAGATGTGCGCCACCGGGCTCGCCAGTTCGATATGCGCCATGCGCTCGCGCCGCACCTTGGACAGGGTGACTTCCACGCCGCACTTCTCGCAAATGACGCCGCGATGCTTCAAGCGCTTGTACTTGCCGCACAGGCATTCGTAATCCTTGATAGGACCGAATATCTTGGCGCAAAACAGTCCGTCGCGTTCCGGCTTGAACGTGCGGTAGTTGATGGTCTCCGGCTTCTTCACTTCGCCGAACGACCAGGAACGTATCTTTTCAGGGGACGCCAGGCCAATACGGATAGCGTCGAAGTCTTCGTTCTTGCCGGTCTGCTTAAAAAGATTAAATAAGTCTTTCAATGTCTTCTCTCCTGCTGCATCACTCGGGTTTCAGAATGTGTCGGGTTTCAGGATGCTCCGCCGGTTTCGGGCGGATTGCCGTCCAGTACACTACGCGCACGCGCCCAACTCAATCCTGCTCCAGCTCCATATCGATACCCAGAGAACGAATCTCCTTGATCAACACATTAAACGATTCCGGCATTCCGGCTTCCATGCGGTGGTCGCCCTTGACGATGTTCTCGAACATCTTGGTGCGGCCGGTGACGTCGTCGGACTTGACCGTGAGCATTTCCTGCAAGGTATAGGCGGCGCCGTAGGCCTCCAGCGCCCACACTTCCATTTCACCGAAGCGCTGACCGCCGAACTGGGCCTTACCGCCCAAGGGCTGTTGCGTGACCAAGCTGTACGGGCCGGTGGAACGGGCGTGCATCTTGTCGTCCACCAAGTGGTTGAGCTTGAGAATATACATATAACCCACGGTCACCGAGCGCTCGAAGGCCTCGCCGGTGCGGCCGTCGAACAGGGTGGTCTGGCCGGAACGCGGTAGGTCCGCGAGTTCGAGCATATCCTTGATCTCTTCCTCATCGGCGCCGTCGAATACCGGGGTGGCCATGGGTACGCCGTGGCGCAGGTTGCGCGCGAGTTCAAACAGCTCGACCTCGGTGAATGAATTGATGTCTTCTTTCTTGCCCTTGCCGCCGTGGTTGTATATCTTGTCGATGAACTTGCGCAGGTCTTCGACCTTGGCCTGCTCGTCGAGCATGAGCTGTATCTTGTTACCCAAGGCACGCGCCGCCCAGCCCAGATGGGTCTCCAGCACCTGACCCACGTTCATACGCGACGGTACACCCAGGGGATTCAGCACGATGTCGATGGGCGTGCCATCGGCCATGTACGGCATATCCTCGATAGGCACGATGCGCGAGATCACACCCTTGTTACCGTGGCGGCCGGCCATCTTGTCGCCTGGTTGCAGGCGGCGTTTCACCGCCACGTGCACCTTGACCATCTTGAGCACGCCCGGCGCCAGATCGTCGCCCGAGGTAATCTTGATACGCTTTTCTTCCAGCTTGGCATCGAATTGCAGTTTTTGCTGGGCGAGCTGATGGCGGATTTGCTCGAGATCGGTGTTGGTCTCTTCGCTACGCAGACGTATTTCGGACCACTTGGATCGGGGCAGTTCGCTGATATAAGCCTTGGTAATCTTGTCGCCGGCCTTGAGTCCAACGGGGCCGCCGTCTACGACCTTACCGATGAGCAGGCGTTCGATGCGCGCATAGGTGTCGTCTTCCACGATGCGGTATTGGTCCTGCAGGTCCTTCTTGACCTGCGCCAGTTCCGATTCCTCGTTGGCCTTGGCACGCGCATCCTTTTCGATGCCGTCGCGCGTAAACACGTGCACATCGATCACCGTGCCGGACATGCCGGACGGCAAACGCAGGGAGGTATCTTTGACGTCCGATGCCTTCTCGCCGAAGATCGCACGCAGCAGTTTTTCTTCCGGCGTGAGCTGGGTCTCGCCCTTGGGCGTGACCTTGCCCACCAGGATATCCCCGGGATTCACCTCGGCGCCAATGTAGACGATGCCGGATTCATCCAGTTTGGAAAGCGCCGCCTCGCCCACGTTGGGGATATCGCGGGTGATTTCCTCAGGCCCAAGCTTGGTGTCGCGCGATACGGTATTGAGCTCTTCGATGTGTATGGTGGTGAAGTAATCCTCCTCCACCACGCGCTCGGAGATAAGAATGGAGTCTTCGAAGTTGTAGCCGTTCCACGGCATGAACGCGACGAAGATGTTGCGCCCCAGGGCCAGTTCGCCCATGTCGGTGCTGGGTCCGTCGGCCAATACGTCGCCCTTGGCGATGACATCACCAACTCGCACCAAGGGGCGCTGATTGATGTTTGTATTCTGGTTGGAGCGCGTGTATTTAATCAAATTGTAAATATCCACGCCGGCCTCGCCGGGACGCGCTTCGGCGTCGTGCACGCGCACCACGATGCGGCTCGCGTCCACTGAGTCGACCGCGCCGCCACGACGCGCGATCACGGTCACGCCGGAGTCGATGGCAACGATGCCCTCGATGCCGGTACCGACCAGGGGTTTCTCGGTGCGCAACGTCGGTACCGCCTGGCGCTGCATATTGGAACCCATGAGTGCGCGGTTGGCGTCGTCGTGTTCCAGGAATGGAATCAACGAGGCCGCCACCGACACGATCTGCGACGGCGCCACGTCGATGTAGTCGACCTTGTCCACGGCGGACAAGGTAAACTCGTTCTTGTTGCGGCACGACACCAGCTCGCCCTGCAGGTTGCCCTTGTCATCCACTTCGGCGTTGGCCTGAGCGATGACGAACTTGCCCTCTTCAATAGCAGACAAATAATCGATCTGGTCGGTGACCTTGCCGTTGTTCACCTTGCGGTACGGGGTTTCGAGAAAACCGTACTCGTTGGTGCGGGCATACACCGCGAGCGAGTTGATCAGGCCGATGTTCGGACCTTCCGGCGTTTCGATCGGGCACACGCGACCGTAATGCGTGGGATGCACGTCACGTACTTCGAAACCGGCACGCTCGCGCGTCAGGCCGCCGGGTCCAAGCGCTGAGACACGGCGCTTGTGGGTGACTTCCGATAGCGGATTGGTCTGGTCCATAAACTGCGACAACTGCGACGAACCGAAGAATTCCTTGATCACCGCCGACACCGGCTTGGCGTTGATCATCTCCTGCGGCATGAGCCCCTCGGACTCGGCCAGGGTCAGGCGCTCCTTCACGGCACGCTCGACGCGCACCAGGCCGACGCGGAATTGGTTTTCGGCCAACTCGCCCACGGAACGCACGCGGCGGTTGCCGAGGTGATCGATGTCGTCGATCTCGCCCTGGCCGTTTTTCAGGCCGATGAGCACCTTCATCACCTCGATGATATCGTCCTTGCTCAATATGCCCGGGCCTTCGTCTTCGGTGCGGCTGAGGCGGCGATTGAACTTCATGCGGCCGACCGCCGACAGGTCGTAGCGATCGAGGCTGAAGAACAGGCTGTTGAACAGATTTTGCGCGGCATCGCGCGTGGGCGGCTCGCCCGGACGCATCATGCGATAGATTTCAATCTGCGCCTCGAGTGCATCGCGCGATGCATCGATGCGCAGGGTGTCCGCCATATACGGTCCGCAATCCAGGTCGTTGGTATAGATCGTCTTGATTTCTGTTATGCCGGCGGCCAAGAGTTTTTCGATGATCTCAGCGGTGATTACATCGTTCGCCACCGCCAGCAGCTCACCACTGGTCTTGTCCACGATGTCTTGCGTCAGGGAACGCCCGATGAGGAAGGTGTCCGGCACCGTCAGGTGCTTGAGCTTGGCCTTCTCCAACTCGCGCACGTGGCGCGCGGTAATGCGGCGGCCGGCCTCGACCAAGACCTCGCCCTTGGGCGTGGTGATGTCGAAATCCACTTGTTCACCACGCAGACGCGCAGCCACCACGTCGAGATTGATCTCGCCGTTGCTCAACGTAAAGCTGTCGGACTCGAAGAACGTCGCCAGAATCTCCGGGGTGCTCATGCCCAGGGCGCGCAACAGCACCGTGGCCGGTAGCTTGCGCCGGCGATCGATACGCACGTACAGGAAATCCTTGGGGTCGAACTCCAGATCCAGCCACGACCCGCGGTAGGGAATCACGCGCGCCGAAAACAACAGCTTGCCGGACGAATGGGTCTTGCCGTAATCGTGGTCGAAGAACACGCCCGGCGACCGGTGCAGCTGCGATACCACCACGCGCTCGGTGCCGTTGATCACAAACGTGCCATTGTCGGTCATGAGCGGTATTTCGCCCATGTATACTTCTTGTTCTTTGATGTCGCGCACGGTTTTGGTGCCGGCGGTTTCATCTTTATTAAATACCACCAGGCGCAAGAGCACACGCAGGGGCGCGGCATAGATCATGCCGCGCTGCTGGCATTCCTTGACATCGAACGGAGGAATTCCTAAACGGTAGCTGACGAATTCCAGGGCCACGTCGCCGTTGTAGCTTTCGATGGGAAACACCGACTTGAAGGCCGCCTGCAGGCCCTGATCGATACGCTGCTGCGGCGGGACCTCGGCCTGCAGGAACTTGCGGTAAGATTCTTTTTGAGTGGCCAGGAGGTTGGGCACGCGCAGAATGCTCGGGCGCTTGCCAAAAGTCTTGCGTATACGTTTCTTTTCGGTGAATGAGTAGGTCATCATCTTCCTCAGCTCTGCATGATCCACGGGGCGGCCAGGTCACCTGTCATGGAACTGCGGCAGGTGTTTACAAAAACCAAAACGAACGGGACTGGGCCGGTGGCACTCACCACCAGCCCAGACCCGCTTTTTGCCCATCGCCCGCGCCCACGGCGCGCGACAACGGCATACAAGCGTAGCGCGCTTATTTCAGTTCGACCTTGGCGCCAGCGGCTTCCAGCTCCTTCTTCATCTTTTCGGCGTCGGCCTTGGCTACGGCTTCTTTCACCGTCGCGGGGGCGGACTCCACTAGGTCCTTGGCTTCCTTCAGGCCGAGGCTGGTCACGGCACGCACTGCCTTGATGACGCCGACCTTGTTGTCGCCGATGGCGGTAAGTATGACGTCGAACTCGGTCTTGGCTTCAGCGACTGGAGCGGCGGCGGCGGCAGCCGGGGCAGCGGACACGGCAGCGGCAGCGGAAACACCGAACTTGGTTTCCATTTCCTTGATGAGCTCCGACAGGTCGAGGACCGACATGCTGGCGATGGAATCGATAATGTCTTGTTTGTTAACGGCCATGATTACTCTCCTGATATATGTCTAAATAAAATGGTTATTAGGCAGAACACTGCACATGCAATGGTTTAAGCGGCGGTCTCTTTCTGGTCGCGTATAGCGGCCAAGGTACGTACGAACTTGCCCGGAACCTCATTGAGGGTCTGGACAAACTTCTGTATCGGCGCCTGCATGGTGCCAAGCAACATGGCGAGCAGCACTTCGCGACCCGGCAATGCGGCCAGTGCCTTCATCTGCTCGTACGACATGAGCTTACCGCTCATGCTGCCGGCCATGATCTTGAACTTGCCGTTGTCCTTGGCGAAGTCCACCATCACTTTGGCCACGGCCACCGGATCGGTAGACGCGGCAAACGCCAAGGGACCCGACAGATGATCCGTAAGGCATGCGAACTGCGAACCTTGCACCGCGCGCCGCACCAGGGTGTTCTTGACCACGCGCACATAGACACCGGCCTTACGCGCGTTACCGCGTAAAGTGGTCATCTGTGCCACGGTTAAGCCCCGGTACTCAGCCAGTACCGCTGCCTGGGCGCCGGCCAACACCTTGGCAACCTCGGCAACCACCACCTGCTTCTGTTCTAAATTAAGACTCATACGAGCCACCTCCGGTTGTTACTACACCGGTGACCGTATTCAGGAGTAATGCTCCTGGCGTCGGGTACACCGTCTGCGCGGGCCGGCGCATGAATGCACCATTAAGCATCCGGCTAACAGCCCGGATACACCTGCGGTCTTTGACTACCCGCCGGGGACATCCCGGCGGCCCAAAGTTCCAATAATATAAACTTTACTTCCTACTCCCCCTCTCCCGCATCAGCGGGATGGGGTGAGGGCCAACCTTACCAGCGCGTAGGGTGGGCATCGCCCACCAGCCTTGCGCCAACCGCAGCCATGTGTGGTGGGCGATGCCCACCCTACCTGGTTTGTGTAGATACCTATGCCCGCGGGGAGAAGGGCTTAAAACCAAAGCGTTACACCGGCAACGTCCCCGCATCCACCGCTATGCCTGGACCCATGGTCGTAGACAAAGTGAGCTTCTTGATGAATATGCCCTTGGCGGTCGCCGGCTTGGCCTTGTTCAGGGCCACCAGCAGCGCCTCCAGATTCTCCTTC
>JANOTM010000064.1:0-3083 GCA_031416355.1 Gammaproteobacteria bacterium | reverse complement strand
GCGGGACAGGCATCGGCATCGACCCAAATGATCATGGCAATCTCGCCCGCGGCGACGTCAAAAGATCGCAGCGCCGAACAGATACGGGTGCAAAAACAACAACGCCGCATACGCCACCAAGCCCGCGGCGACCACCGTGGCATCCTTAGTTCCTGGGTAGCGGATATGCTGGCGGGTGGCGCCGCGCAGGTTGGCGGAGACCATGTCCAACAAAGCGAACACGCCCAAACTGCCAAATAACACGAGAGACGCAAGGTCGCCATTGGCAAGCAGGTGGCCAACGGCCCACAGCGTTACGCCCCACAACATGGGATGGCGTATCCAGCGCTTAATATTCGACGGCATATTGGCGGCGGCGAGAAAAATGAATGCCGGGACCATTAGCACCAACGCCGCATTCCTGCCCCAGACCGGCGGTTGCCACAGGGGATAAAAGTCGGCCCGGGATTTTCCAATGACGATCAAGACCAGGCCGGTAAGCGCAATGACGGCGAATATCTTTTTGTACGTACCTACACCCCAACGGATAATGACCTGCTGGCGCAATGAAACCAGGGTCGGTACCAAATGGACGCCGACAAAAATGCCTATGCCGAGTATGAGTATGAACATACATCCTCCTTAATCCCCGAATATACCCGGACCCCGTTGCTATCACTACCGGCATGGACATATATTGATGAACCAATGGAAATCGCCTACCTCGCGGATCATCCGGGGTTCATGCCCACGCTCGCCGGCTGGTTTCACCAGCAGTGGTCTTATCTTTATCCAGAGCGGTCGTTGGAGGACGTGGCCACCGTCCCACCGTCCTGCGCGAGCGCACCGGCAAAGACCGCTTACCCCTGGCGCTGGTGGTTCTGGAAAATAAACAGCTCTTAGGCACGGTCAGCCTTAAAATTCACGACATGGATACATGCATGCAATGGAGTCCGTGGCTGGCGGCTTTGTTCGTTAAGCGCGAACGCCGGCGCGCGGGCATAGGCAGCCTACTGGTGCGCGCCATCGAAAACCAGGCCGCGGCGCTGGGAGTGCGCCATCTCTAACGCCGCCGCATCGAGCCCGAGTTCCTTACCTGTATGCACGCCTATCCAGCAGCTGCGCAGACAGTGTCTGGGCGGCTGGCCCTCGGTCATATCGAGGGCATCGCTGAACGCGCCCATGACTTCTGACAGAAGCAAACGACTTTCAGCTAGCGACGAAGGGGGCGCCGTATGTGGCATCAGGGTGGTAGCCTCGAAATCGGTGCTAACGATAGCGCGCCCGCCGAGATTGATTTCGGGGTGCACTAGAGGATCGATCTCCAGAGCGTAGGCGGGAGCGGCGCGGACGAGCACCGTGGCAAGCGTCGATTTTGCGCTACTTGGCTAACGTTTTAATTTTTCAACCCGCTTCTGTAACTCACCCAGCACCTTCCGCTGCTCCCGCATCGGCAACTCCCCAGCTGCCAGAATGATCTCTGCCATAGTGTCGTCTTCCGTATAGAGTAACGGCGTCGGTACACCAAGAACGGTGGCTAAACGAACCGCTGTGGCAAAATCCGGTGTGTGCTTCCCTTTTTCATATTGATTAATGCGCGGACTCGCAGAGAAGGCATCGATTCCCGCCTCGATGCCGAGTTGTTTCTGCGAAAGACCGGCGCGGGTCCGGGCTTCCTTTATACGTTTTGCGACGGGTGAAATATCAGCCATCTTGGCGGCAGCTCGCTATTTTTCGTTGAATCTAAGTTCTGTACCTTCCTGGTCCTGGTGTTGGCCGGGTAAGGCGTCCTTAGCGCTGCCTAAGATGATCTTAGACTTTGGCTTGACACGATACTAAGGAATACTTAGTATTTGGTTTGGTCATAAGGAATCCACCAAAGGAGAACAAGGATGCTGGTACTCACTCGCCGTCCTGGCGAAACATTGATTATCGAACCGCATCCGGATATGGCCACGACCGACCCGCAAGGGTGGTTCGAGCGGCCGATTGAGGTGCGGATATTGAGGGTGGAGGGAAATCATGTGCGCATCGGGATTGATGCGGCGCAGGGGCTTCGGATATGGCGGGGGGAGAAGGGCGCGCAATAACAAGGAACGTGCAGTGATAGATAAAGAAACCAATCCCACTCCGCTCGCGCATATCCTCGGGAGGCACATCCGCATATTACGTATCGGGCGTGGCTGGAGTCAGGAAGCATTGGCCAAGACCGCCGGAGTGCACCGGAATTACCTAGGGCAGGTGGAGCGTGGGACGATGAATGTCAGTCTCATACAGCTGGCCAAAATAGCCAAGGCCGTGGGAATGGGAGCGGAGGTTTTATTAGAGTATGTCGATATTTAAGCTATATTTATATTCCAACTCATTCTCAATATAGAGAGTTGGAACGATGGTGCGAAAGCGATTGCGTGATGACCAGTGGAATCGGATCGAAGCGATTCTGCCGGGCAAGGTTGGCGACCGTGGATGCACGGGGAGAGAATAATCGGCTGTTTAGCGAGGCAGGGGCATTCCGCTAGACATGCTTTACCCGTATTCGACTAACACGACTCCGTGTTTAATAGGTTGCTGAAAAAAGGCCATGAATGGCCTTTTTTCAGCAACCTATTTAGATCAAGAATGCCACGAACTCACCCTCCAGCGCACCGGCCTGCTCACCTGCACACTCCAGTACTGCACCGATCTTTATGCGTGCGCGGTGCTTACGCGCCAGCATGTGCGTGAATTTTTTCCATAGCACCGTCTCCGGCGCCAATGCCACGGCGTAGAATGTCGCGGCCATGGCTTTTTCGTAATGCATGTTATTGCGCTGTATCACCAGCCGGGCGTTAATACCCTCGGCCTCCAGTCGAACGTGCAACAACGTCCATGCCGCAAGTATCGCCAACGCCGAGGCGCTGCCGCCGAACACGGTCTCGCGATGATTGAGGTTGGGCGCAAGCGGTGCCGAAAGCCGGACCGCATCCGGGGTCGCGCTTAATACTTGCACCCCCATGGCCTGGGACAAGGGAATGTGGCTGTGCAGATAACGTTCTATGTCTTGGGATTGCATGCCTTAAACATCCGTCCGCCCTATACGGCTATACCGACACCACACATCCGGT
>JANOTM010000063.1:0-1604 GCA_031416355.1 Gammaproteobacteria bacterium | reverse complement strand
GAACATGACCTTGTCGGTTTCGATGTCCACCAGATTTTCGCCGCGCTTGATCCCCTCACCCGGCTGCTTGTGCCAGGCGACCACGGTGCCATCGGTGACGGATTCAGGAAATGCTGGGACTTTTACTTCAATCGGCATAGTTTATCCTTGAACTAAGGGCGTCATAATAAAATGAAAACGTACATCGCCTGCACTCATCCCCACCCTTCTCCCACAGGGAGAAGGGCTTAAAACCCCTCTACTGTGGGAGAGGGGTTGGGGTGAGGGCTGGAGCTAGCAGCCAGGTCCGATCATTTTGTTAGGGGCTCTTAAAAATATTCCCTCCCTGAGCCATTAACCTTACCAGCACCCTGCGTCCTCAGGAAGGGAGGCCCAGGGCCGCGCCCACCAAATCGCGCAGTTGCTGTACGTGGAGCGCAGGATAACCCACGGCCGGCGACGCCGATAGCGGGCGTCCGGCATATTCCAAGCCCTGCTGCCAACCCAGTTCGCCCAGAATCTTCAGTACGTGGTGCTGGCTGGTGTACCACGCGCCCTGATTTTTGGGCTCTTCCTGGCACCACACGTAATGCTTTACCTTGGTATAACGCATCAGCTCTTGTTTTAGCAGACTCTTAGGGAACGGATACAGCTGTTCCATGCGCAGAATCGCCACGTCTTGGCGCTGGTCCTTGCGGCGCTGGTCCAGCAGGTCGTAATACACCTTGCCGCTGCACAGTATCACTCGTGTCACCCGGCTGTCATCCAGGGCATCGATTTCCGGGATGATGGTTTGGTACTGACCGCGCGCCAAGTCCTCCAGGGTGCTGGTGGCCAGGCGGTGGCGCAACAGGCTCTTAGGCGTGAACACGATCATCGGCTTGCGGCAGGCGCGCAGCATCTGGCGGCGCAACAGGTGAAACATCTGCGCCGGCGTCGTGGGTATGCACACCCACATATTTTCCTGCGCGCACAATTGTAAATAGCGCTCGATGCGCGCGGACGAATGCTCCGGCCCCTGTCCCTCGTAGCCGTGGGGCAGAAACAATACCAAACCGCATAGCCGTTCCCACTTTTGCTCGCCGGCACTGATGAATTGATCGATCACCACCTGGGCGTTGTTGGCGAAGTCGCCGAATTGCGCCTCCCAGATGGTCAAGGTGCGGGGCTCGGTGGTGGCATAGCCGTATTCGAACGCCAGCACCGCCGCCTCCGACAGCAAGGAATTGATAACCAGAAAATTCGCCTGTTGTTCCGAAAGATGGCGCAAGGGCACATAAGGCTCGCCGTCTTTCTGGTTGTACAGCACCGCATGCCGATGGAAAAAAGTGCCGCGCCCGCTATCCTGGCCGGATAGGCGCACCGCATAGTTCTGATTCAGTAGAGTGGCATAGGCCAGGGTCTCGGCGTAACCCCAATCAATGGGCAAGGCGCCCGCGGCCATTTTGCGGCGGTTGTCGATGATGGTTTGCACCGTGGGGTGTAGTTCGAAACCCTCGGGCAGGCGACCCAGGCGTAGGGACAAGTCGCGCAGCGTATTAATGGGCACCCCGGTGTCCATGGCCTCGGTACAGGCGCGCGCCAAATAGGGGCGCCAGTCGGCGCCATGGGAGTACGGCGACACG
>JANOTM010000062.1:0-11083 GCA_031416355.1 Gammaproteobacteria bacterium | reverse complement strand
TGCACGTCACTACCCTGCCCAGGGCGCAAAGACTAACGAACTCCCGGACCAACCGGTGTTGTTGTAGTAACCTGAATCTCGCCCTACCTCGTCACCATACTGCACGTACTTTCGTCTGAGATAACCCGCATCAACCCAGGGCCTGCCGTCTTAATTTAGAGTACTGCCCGTCGTGAATTGCTATTTTTAAGCGGATTTTTGACGAAATGACTATATAACGCGCTAAGTGGTGCGCTGGCCACTTAAAGCCACGCCTAAAACCCTGTATAAATTTAAGTAGAGCAAGGGCGGTGGCATCCTACAGCCAGATGACAAGACCCCGCCACCCGAGCACCTTTCGCAATGCTACTGAGAGAGTCGTTATGAAACATGCATCCTATGTTGTTTTTTCACCCGCGGTACAGGATCGATTCTGGTCGCGATTGGGGGCCCAAGACGGGCGCCTGGTCAGCGGCATGAAACCCAACGCGGAGGCCATGGCCTATCCCATGTGCGAGCAACCCAAATCCGCACGCAAGAAGGTCCCCTTCGATGCCCTGGTCGACTACTGCATCACCTATTCCGTGCCCTGGCATATTATGGAACTCGGGATGGAAGGCGCGTTGGTGCACATGGACACCATGGGATTGCAGGTGGGTGCGTCCACCGAGTTCGTGCTGCGGTTCAAATACAACCGGCAGCCGGTGGAGCACCGCATCCCAGCAATCGTCGAACGCATCAATGCGCGCGGTGTAGCGCTGCGGTTCAGCCAGTACGACCAAGAAACCCGCAACGATCTCGCCCGACTACTCTACGCGCTGTAATAATGGCTCTTAGAGCGGGCACGCCATGTTTAGCTTAGCGGCCGTCAGCCCGCCCGCAACAACAGATGTCGTCGCATAGGGATGCATTTGGACTTTAATGTGCGATGGCGGCCTGCTCACGCACTAAAGCCTTCTCCACGATCTCGTCAGGTTCTGGATGGTGCATATATATCTCGTCCAGTACCTGGTTGAAGACCACCGGGTCGTAAAACGCCTCGGCCTGTTCCTGCATGCATACCAACAGCGTGCGGGAAAACTCGGCGGATAGCGCCAGATCTCGTAATACTTTAACGATGCCGCTATCGGCGTTCGTCAGTACCAAGCGCAAACCCAGACCCTGACATGCATTGGGCTCAGGAAAATCCGGAAGGTCCTGGGATCCCGGGGGTGATCCATGGGGGGTATAGGCCAGATCCGACCAATCGGTAGCCCCGTCTATGCGATAAAGCAGGAGCAAAACCGGGAGTTCGTAATAGATGGCAAGTTCAATGTCGCCGGTTGCGAAGGCAGTGATCTCATCCTCCGTCAGGTCCGGCCAGAAAAACCGCAACTCCGCCCGGCCGTGGGTGCCACGCCAACCAAACTCGATGCCTTCTGGAAAATTACTGCGCCCCGGAAGATACGGCTTGCCAACCTCGAGGCAATACACTGGGTCCTTTTTGCTCGTCATACCCTGCTCCTGTCTTACCGCCGCTTAGCCTTGTATCAGGCGTAGCATCTCGGATAACCGCTTGGCTGCATTGTCATGCCCATCCGCTAACCAGTATTGCATCGCCTCCTGTCCAGCATGCAAATACTGCCCACGCTCCTGTTCGCGCGCAAATTCCTCAAGGAAATGGCTGACGCTGCCCGTTTGCGGCGTAGCGCCGAACGAATTTTTCTGTAGGAAGCGCACATACAACGCTAAGGTCTGGGTCTCATCGAGCGCTTCCATGGCGGCAAGATGATTGATCGCCCCAAAGTGAAACGCGATGACATTGCGTTGCTTGCGTGGGTGGCGCGTTAAGCTCTCTACCGGCACATGGCCCATGGCCAAAGCCGCAAAACCATCGAACTTTTCCCCCAGGCACTCGAACTCCGACTGAGCAGAATGCCTTGCGCCTAACCACGTGCTAAACCACCCCATACCCACCTCGCCCCCAGGATTGGGGTCGCGCGTCCCAAGAGGCGAGAATATATCACCTGCCCATATCAAACGATAACATCCTCCCTAGACCCTGCCCTACTGCAATATGCGCTCACCGGTCATCGCATGTGCCGCACCTTCCATCACCTCCAGGCACGCCTGCGCCGAACTAAGGTCCACACCCGGTCCCGCGGCGGCCGCGAGCAGACTGCGTGCCCCCTGGCATAACTCCTGTAGCTGCTGCGCGTCAAACAAGCTCAATACACCGGGAAAGGATGTCCCGGTCTCAGTCAGCAGTGTGGCAACGAGTTCGCCCGCGGCAATGGGGGAATCGGCCCGCAGAAGTTGGGCCACCAAGGGATATTCCAGTAATTCCTGATGCAGTTGGTGGGCGGCCTGTTCCTGGGAGATTTCGTCCCGCGCCAAGGGGTCGCTGGCGGCGGCCTGGACCAGTGTCGCCACGACCACATCGTGCAGCTTGCGCAAGGCGTTTTTTTCTGCCGCCATATCTTCAGAAATTGCTCCTGCATTTGCCTCAACAGATCTAGCGCCAGTACTTCCGCCATCCCTGGCGGTCGCACTGGAAATTGCTCCTGCATTTCCAGTACTTCCGCCATCCATGGCGGTCTCACTGGAAATTGCTCCTGCATTTCCAGTACTTCCGCCATCCATGGCGGTCGCCTGCGCCATGCATTCGAGGTAGAGTTTGTCGATGCGCTCCTTGAGCTGCAATATTTTCTCCGACTCAATCGCGCCCTGGAGTGCTGCCATGTCGGCACAAAGCTGTTTGAAATCCTCGCGAAAGGCTTGGCACTCACGCGCGTCGCGCTGGCGCGCCGCGTCCACCGTCGCCGGGACTAGGGCAGGACCCGTGGGAAACAATCGGGGGTTTTCATACTTTCTCTGAAGCTGCCGCTCCCACATACCGGGCTTGGCGGAAAATCTGAGCATTGTGTACTACCTTCTTCGTAGCGGTTCAGTGTAACAGAACGAATCGACCCTAACCCCTAACCTGGTTTGTAGTTTGTAGGGTGAGGCGGAGTTTTCACGAACACACTTAACGTGTGTTCGTGCCGCCGAACGGGTGCAACGGGTTTTGTTGCACCCCGGGCTGGAAGCATCGCCCACCACACGTGGCTTCGGTTGGCACATGCCGGTGGGCGGTGCCCACCCTACCTCTACTACTGCCAGGCAACATCATGTTTGGCGTTATGTTTAATTCGGCCATGGACACTGCAGGCACCCGCATCCCAACATCAAACCGAATTGGATTCCTGCAGGCGTATTAAAGGCGTTTCCATGGAGCGGGTGCCAACCGTCAGGTACGCCACTCCGCCGGATACGGTTAACGCCCATTTCACGGAGCGTTCCAGAGCGTCGACCAATTGCTGGATTACCGCCTGTTCTAAGGTCCAGATGGAAAGATTGGTCTCGCCCGCGAGACCCGGCAAGTGCATGCCCTCCCAGTGGCGTCGCCGTTGGCCACTGAGCAATAACACCACGCGTGCGGCACGTCGGCACGCCTTGGTAATACGCGCCACATCCGGCAAGCCCACTTCCAGCCATAGAGCGATCCGGTTATCCGGATCGGTCACCCAAAGATCCGGTTGATCGCCGTCGCTGATGCCCTTGGTAAATACCAGGCCGGGCTCGTAAAACAAGGCATACGCCAGCAAACGTACCACCAGGCGCTCCGCGGTTTCGGAGGGATGACGCGCCAGGGTTGCGCGCAGCTCGGTGTAAACACCGCGATCGGCGTCGGCGAGTTGAATAGTGGCATGATAAATAGTCGTGCCGGTTGCCATTAACGTCCCTTCCCAGTCGTTGCCGCCACACGTCCACCCCCGCCCTGGCCCGCGAGCCACAGTCGCAGGCGTAATCCCATTTCCGTGGTATAGCCCACTTCGATGAAGCGGATACCACCGGCGCGATCAATAATAAAGCTGGTAGGCACACCCCGCACGTTCCAGCGTTGCGCGTGGACAGCGTCGGGATCGTTGATGACGGGAAACGTCAAATCGTTACGCTTAAGGTGATCCAACACTTCCTCTTTCAATCCGGACTGCATGGCAATAGAGATAACATGATGATCGCGCGCCAGTGCGGCGATGGATCCTTGCTCCAGTTTACACACCGGACACCACGTGGCCCAAAAGTGCACCAACACCGGCTGGCCACGCATGCCGGTGAGTGTCGTCGCGCGCCCATCAAGCAGCACACCTTCCAGCGGCGGCGCCAAACCGGTAGGTAAATCGCGGATCTGCCATAGATGCACGCCAACTAGCAACAACAGCAGCAACAGTGCTTCACCGGCATAGCGCCACCAGCGGCGACCTCGTTGTGGGGGTGTAACCGATGCTTCGTTCATTACAATGGTGCCTTGCTCAGCCGCGGGTCGCGGCGCGTGTACTAGTTAAGGAAATGGACCAGAAAAAGCGCCGCATGTGGGCGGCAGGATACACTGCCCGATGCGCGGCTGCCAGCGGCACACACGCATCATGCTATATCAGAGGGAACTCAATCAGCGCTTCAGTAGGGGACAGATACACACGAGAAAACGAGAGCATGCTGCGGCCGGATAGCTACCAACACAAGCGGGAAACTATACGTCTAAACAGCGTTCAGGTCTGAGACAGTTTTTCCTTAAGAGTTTCGATTTCCATGTCCAACTCCAGCGAAAACTTTTTATTGCAGAACTCGAGCAGCGGCAACGTGCTCAGGGCCAGCTGCAAGGCATACGGCTGGATCGAACCCATGTCCTTGCGCGCCAGCATGTCGAGGGCGGCATCCAGCCCGGGTTTTTCGATAACCGTTTCCTCGACCACCCGCGCCGGCACCGATTCGTCGCTTACACACAGGCGATCGCCGCCGTTGTTGCCCGCGATTTTGAGGCGCCTATGGGCCAGGGCCAGCATTTCCTCCAGGGTCGCACCCGGATCGTGACCTAGCGTCACCAGACCTATGCTGGAGGTGATGTGAATCTTTTCAGCGCCAGCGGAAAAGGGTTGGGCCGAAACCTCGGCGCGCAGGCGTTCGGCCAGTACCGCGGCCTCCACTCGTCCCGACGACAGAGTGATTAGCGAGAACTCGGCGTTGCCGATACGCGCCACGGTATCGTCCTTGCGGACTTTGGACTGCAATAGTTTCGCCAGCCAGATCAATACCTGATCGGCGATGTCATCGCCATATTGTGCGCGCAGGGTGGCAAAACCGTCTAAACCAAGCTGGATAATCGATAAGGTGGAGTGTTTATTTTTGGCGGTCGCGAGTATCGCGTCGCTGTTATCCAGCAAATAGCGCCGACTGTTGAGCTGAGTCAGGGGATCGACGTTAGATGCCGCACCCAGGGTGGTCGCCGAATCCGTCAGCTCGGGTGCATGTGGATCAGTCTGTGCGTGGCTGCGCACGCACGACAATAATTGAGTCGAATCGATGGGCTTGGTGATAAAGTCATTGGCGCCACAGGCATAGGCGCGTTCACGGGTGATATCGTCGTCGGCGCCGGTCATTACTATGATAGGGACACCGGAAATACGTGACTCATCGGCGGCGCGTATACGGCAGATCATGGAGTAGCCATCGAGTCGCGGCATCTGTACGTCGCTGATGACGACCTGCACACTGGCATCGTTCAGCAACTTCTCCCAACCGGCCTCGCCGTCCTCGGCCTCGAGGATGTCGAACTCTTTGTTGAGCACCCGATTGACCGCGTGCCGCATCACTCGCGAATCATCGATCACTAATACCCGCGCCTTTTCGACCACTCTAGTTCCCATCTGTATTTTGCGTTCCTGTCTCTAGCCACCCACCCTGGGCAGGGTTCGGAATGTATTTCCCTTTAATCTCTACTACCAGTAGTGAGCATAAATTATGCCAACTACAGGCGGAGCAAATAACCGCGGAAACCGCATACCCCCGCTATTATGCGCGCCTGGCGGACTGCCCAAGAAGACCTAAAATTGTTGGATTTTCGACAAAAAGGGTTCTATCCCAGTGCCCGATAATACGGCACCCAAAACATCAATAGGCTGGCAGCAAGCAATAGATCGACCATAACGGCGGTGCGCAAGCGCACGTATTCATCGCCTGTCTTATCTATCATCCACACCCGGCCCATGAGAGCATCCAATAGCAGTAGCATAAAGATCATGGGCGCCATCACTGGCACTAGCACCGTGGTCACCAGGGGCCAGCCGGCATATACCGGCGCCGTGCCGGGCTGGGTGGCGAACACGATCAGCAACAAACCGACCATCGCCAGTAATGCGCGCAATACACCGTAGCGTACCAATACATCGAACAGGCCCAGACCGGGGCGGCGGGCGCTGAGCACTACCCTGGGATGGGTCCTTGTGGTCGAGGTTTTTCTGCTTGCCGCCGGGGCTCTGGATTTGGTACTGGGAGAAGGGGCATGACGCGTGGAGGTTTTTTTCTTGGCTGCCATAAGGGTCTGGTTCCTATCCTTTATAATCAAGTAGCTAAGTATAGGCAAGAAAAAGACCAAAACCGACACAAATCGGTTTTCCCTGGTCAAACGCTGGATCCGGCATGCACCTTTATCCAGATCCCTAGGCTTAAAGTCCAAGAATGCCGGGAAAACCTGAATGTTGTTTTCAGATACAATGTGGCCCATGCATGACCCTGGCAGCGTCCCCGCACCCCATAAGACAAGAACGCTCCTTTGCATCATCGAGCTAGGGGGATACCCCAACTTTGTGCCGCTGTACGAGCAAAACGGTTACCAGGTCATTACCGAGCGCTCGGTACGCAAAGCCATGGGTCAGCTAAAAAAGATCACCCCCGAGGTCATTGTCGCCGAATTCAATTTTCAGTCGGATTTTCGCGATCGAACCAGCAGCCTGGAATCCCTGTTGGCGGTGGTGCAAAAAATGCCCGCCACCAAGGTCGTGGTTTTTTACGAGCGCGAACAGGCCCACCAGCTGGAAAAACTCCGCGCCCGATTCCCGCTGTTCGACACCCTCACCTACCCCATAGCTCCCACCCACGTGCAAGCAGCACTGACACGGGTACTCAGTGGAATGTAATCCATCACCTGCGTAACGGCTGCGTCGTGTCTACCGCGCTAAGTGGGTCTGCCTAACTCAGCCGTAAGGCATGGCCAGCCACAAGCTCGGCCTCCGTGGCGGCGCGTATGCCTACCACCTCCACGACAAACCGCAGCGATCTTCCGGCAAACGGATGGTTACCATTCAAAGTAATACTGCCCCCCTCCACCTTGACTACACGGAAGGTAACAATCTGTTCATCCTCGGCTGTGCCTTCCAATGTTGCACCCAGGGTTTGCGCCTCCGGTGGCAGATCGGCGCGCTGCTCAGTGATCACCAGCCCAGGATCAAAGCGACCAAAGGCCTCTTCCGGCGCCATACTGACCTCGCACTTCATGCCGATACGCAGCCCCTCCACCGCCATTTCCAGGCGCGGCAAAGAACCCGCATCGGCGCCATGCAGATAGATCAGGTCGTCGCGGTATTCGAGCAACTCCTGGCTGACACCGTCAAACAGCGCATATTTAAGGGTAACAACCTTATCCTTGCCGACTTGCAACAGCGCCTGGGTCGAAACAAAATGCAGGGGCTTGGATGTCATGACACTGCGTATTCCATCAAGCTATCTCGCGGGTGCGGTCGACATGCAGCTGGGTTTCCGGTAAGCCATGGTCAAGTAAAAAGCCCCGCACAAATTCAACGAACGCGTGCGCGCCAGCCACATACACATCGAACGCCTGCAAGTCCGGGTGCTCGCGCGCGAGCGTGGTGAGTTGCGCCGCGAGCGATCCTGTCCAATCGCCGTTCGCGCCCGGCAATATTCCGGGCGTATAATAAAAATTGTCCAGGGCATCGGCCCACGCGCGGCACAAATTATTCAAATAGTGGCCGTGGGTGCGTAAAGAAAACCAATAGAGATGCATGACCTCGGCCACGTCCAGCGCCATGGCGTGTTCTATCAGGCTTTTTATCGGCGCGAAACCGTCGTCGGCGGTGATAAACAGCAACGGCCGATGGGTATCCTGCGCCAGCACGAATTCGCCCATTGGTCCTTCGATGGAAACGACATCCGCGTTTTTCAGGCGCGTGAACACGTATTCAGAAAATTTATTGGTGGCTATGCGATGCACGTGAAACTGAAGATTGCGTTCGTCACACGGACAGCTGGCCACCGGATATTTTGCGACCACACCATTGCCCAGATCCAGGCGTACATATTGGCCGGACAAAAACCGCAAGCGTCGGGACTTGGGCGACTGCAGCTGCACCACGGCCATGTCCTGCACGGGATATTCTATGGTCTTCACCCGTGCCGTCAGCTGCTGCCGCGGAATAGTCTGCACGTTATCCTGCTTGGCCTCGATCACCAGATCCGTCAGCGCTACATGGGAGCACAGCAGCGCGCAGCCGCGGGCCAAGTCTTCCGGCGTCAGCGCAAACCCAGGTGCGCGCACCTGCTGGGTCCGTCCCGACACGATGCGCGCTTTACATAAACCGCAACTGCCGTCGCTGCAACCATACTCCATGGAGACGCCGGCCCGAAGTGCGGCCTCGAGGATAGTATCCGACCCTTCCACAAAGAATTCGCGTCCGCTGGGCAACAGTCGCACTTGGGCGACCATGAGCCGTAGCAAAGTATCCTTGATGGCCAGGGCATGGGTGTCCCCCGACGGAGTCGCGTCCTGCTCCAGTTCGTTGCGCATCCAAGAACGCAACGCGTCAAACGCCGCCTGCAAGCCCGCGTCGTTGCGTTGCATGCCGGCGAGCCGGTCATCCAGGTGTCCTATCACATGCTGGTAACGTCCCAGTTGCGATTTCAGCTCCGCCAACTCCTTGCCAAGCTCGGAGAGGCGCGCCATGAGCACGTCCGGGTCGGGCATGATGCGCTCGCGCACCCGCAGGCTGAAGGCGCTATCCTTGATCTGTGTAAACCGCTCCATTACGGTATTGTCGTCCATGCGTATCTGGGGATAGGCGCGCAACAAATCCACCGGCGCTACCATGCCCTCGAAGGTCCGGAGTTCGCCGCTGATGATCTTTTTCTGCAAGGCGCCGCGCGCAACACCCGCTAACCGCGCCGCCCTGGTCAAGGTGAGTAACCGCGACATGCTTATCCTCGCCAATAGCCCATTAAAATTAAAACACTACCGCCACATATGCCAGAGTAATCGAGCCCCGCCGCCGCCGCAAGATACCCTAAAGGTAGCGGATTTTTTAACAGCGCCGCCATCCCCAGGGCCATGCTACACTGCCGCGCCATGTTAGTACTGAAAAATATCTCCCTACGTCGCGGACCGCGCTTGTTGTTCGAAAATGTCGACCTCGCGGTATTTTCCGGGCACAAAGTCGGCATCACTGGTGCTAATGGTTGCGGCAAATCCAGCCTGCTCGCCCTTACTCGCGGGGAACTGCAGGCCGACAACGGTGATTTCTCCTTATCGGCAAATACAGTCATTGCGCACGTGGCGCAGGAAACCCCAGCTACCGACCGCCCCGCCATCGACTATGTCTTGGATGGCGACGAGGAATTACGCCGCGTCCAGGCGCAGCTGCTGCAGGCGGAATCGGCCAACGACGGTACGCGCCAGGCGACCCTGCATGCGCGCCTGGAAGCGATAGATGCCTACACCGCCCGTGCCCGTGGCGCGCGTCTGATGCACGGTCTCGGCTTCACCCCGGGCCAGGACGAGCTGCCGGTGCAAAACTTTTCCGGCGGCTGGCGTATGCGTCTCAATCTGGCGCGTGCGCTCATGTGCCGCTCGGATCTGCTGTTACTCGACGAACCCACTAATCATTTAGACCTGGACGCGGTGATCTGGCTGCAGGACTGGCTGCGGGCCTATGCCGGCACGCTCCTGCTTATTTCCCACGACCGGGATTTTCTGGATGAGATCGCGGACCATATCCTCCACATCGAACACCACAGCGTCCAGCTCCACACCGGCAACTATTCGGCGTTCGAGCTGCGGCGCGCGGAACATCTAGCGGCGCAACATGCGGCTCGCGCACGTCAACAGCGCGAGATCGCGCACGTGCAGAGCTTCATCACGCGCTTCCGCGCCAAGGCCAGCAAGGCGCGCCAGGCCCAGAGCCGGCTCAAGGCCCTGGCGCGCATGCAGGCCATCGCGCCGGCGCACGTAGACTCGCCGTTCGACTTCGCCTTTGGCACACCGAAAAAACTCCCGGCGCCACTACTGCGCCTGGAGGACGCCGCCGCCGGTTATGACGGCACCGCCGTGGTCGCGCACCTCAATCTCAGTCTGTCGCCCGGCGACCGCATCGGTCTGCTCGGGCCCAACGGCGCCGGTAAATCCACCCTGGTAAAATTACTCGCGGGCACGCAACCGCTACTCGCCGGTCAGCGCTTCGCCGCCCAGGACCTACGCATCGGTTACTTCGCTCAACACCAGCTCGAACAACTGCGCGTTGAGGACAGCCCCTTAGTGCATTTGCAACGCCTAGCCCCGGCGGCCGCGGAAAAAGACCTGCGGGTTTTTCTAGGCGGTTTTGGGTTCACCGGCGACATGGCCCTGCAAGCAGTGGCGCCGTTTTCCGGCGGGGAAAAAGCCAGGCTGGTGCTGGCGCTGCTGGTCTATCAGCAACCCAACCTGTTGCTGTTGGACGAACCCACCAATCATCTCGACTTGGACATGCGCCACGCCCTGACCCTGGCCCTGCAAGACTATCCAGGCGCACTGGTGGTGGTGTCCCATGATCGCCACTTGCTGCGCACCGTGGCCGACGATCTCTTGCTGGTTATGGCGGGGCGGGTCGAGAGTTTCGATGGCGATTTGGAAGACTACCGCCTGTGGCTCCTCGATCGTCGCCGCGAGGGTAACACCCCAGCATCCAAAGTGACCGTTACCCATAGCGCCGCGGCGCGCAAAGACCAGCGCCGCCAGGACGCGGACCGGCGCGCACGGCTGCAACCCCTGCAAGCACAACTGCGCAAACTTGAAAGCGCCCTGGACAAATTGAGCGCAGAAAAGAAAATCCTGGAAACAGAACTGGCCGATCCCACGCTTTACCACGATGCCGGCAAAGCCCGACTCAAAGACTTGTTGCAGAAACAAACGCGTCTCAAGCAGGCCTTGACCGCTACGGAAGAGGATTGGTTAGCGGTGAGCGAGAAAATGGTGGCGGCGGAA